>JANPKU010000044.1:0-47559 GCA_031426215.1 Actinomycetes bacterium | reverse complement strand
AACGAGGCGGCGGCGTCGATCCTCGACGAGGGCGACCTGTCGCTGGAATGGGAGTGGGAACAGTCGCCCGAGATCACCCTGGTCGTCGTCGACTCCGTCGACGATGCGCTCCGCCTGTGCAATCGGTACAGCCCCAGGTTCGTGGCGTCGCTCGTGAGCGATGACGAGTCCGAGCTGGACGGGTTCTACGCCGGGGTCGACGCGCCGTTCGTGTCCAACGGGTTCACGCGGTGGGTGGATGGTCAGTACGCGCTCGGCGCTCCTGAGCTCGGTCTGGCCAACTGGCAGTTCGGCCGCATGCTGGGACGGGGCGCGATCCTGTCAGGCGACAGCGTGCATACGGTCCGCTACCGGGCCACGGTCACCGACCACTCGGTCCACCGCTGAGCGGTCAGCTCAGCGCCAGACACCCGTGATGTCGACGAGGACATGAGTAGCAGTACTCGTCGTCACACAGACCGCACCGGAAGCGTCGAGCTTCACGTTCGTGCCGTTGGCGGTTGCAGTGCCGGCGCCGGCGAAGTTGAGGTTCGAGACGTTCGTCGATTGTCCGCATGGGACCATGGTGAGGAAGCCGGCTGTATCTGCGCCGACGGCGACGATGTTGAGCGAGGCGGCACGGGCACTGGCATCGATGCCCCGGTTGCCGGCAACCTGGATCTTCAGCGTGCGCCCGGGTGAAACCATGCCCGCTCCGCCGCCGCCGTTGAGGTCGGGGTGTGATTGACGAGTGTCGGTGATGCGAATGGGGGTGAGGGGGATGAACTGTTCTCCACCGCGGTTACCGAACCATCCCGTGATGTCGACGACCACGTGCGACGTGACATTGCTGGTCAGACAGATCGTGCCGTCGGCGGCGGTCGGAACGATGACGGAGTTGGCGCGGGCCTGGCCCGCACGTGGGTTGATCGACGACACCGAAGGCTCGGGCACGTCGCAGGGGAAGGCCCGGATCCATCCGGTCTCGTCCGGCAGGATCGCGGTCAGGTTGAGCGCCACAGCGACCGCCTCTGCAGGTGCTGGGCTCGCTCCACCCTCGACGCCGAGGCGCAGCACTTGGCCGGCAACGAGTGGCGAACCGGGACGCGAGTCGAAGAGCCGCTGAGGTGAGACCGGCACGAGCATCTGCGTGGAGGCAGGGGCGACGTACCCGTTGACGTCGATCACGATGTCCGAGTCCTCACTCGAGAACAGGCAGATGTCGCCGCCGTTCACTGGGATGATCGCCTGATTCGGCACGCCGTCGTAGGCCTCGTAGTTGAGCGTCGAGAACGACGGGCTCGCTTCAGCGCAGTTCGACGCCGTGAAGTATCCGGCGGCGGGAGCGCCGACGGCGGTGAAGTTGGCGCTGACTGCGGTGATGTCGGCCGGCAACCCGCTCTGGCCGGCCACCCTGATACGGATCTGCTGATTCGCCGGGAGTCGACCGACGCCGATGTTGCTGCGCGAGTCGGCGAACCGGAACGGGGTGACCGGCTGGAACCGCATCTCGGAAGCCAGCGCACTGGTCGAGGAGAGTGGCGCGGGCGGCGCCGCGGGAGCCGCCGTCAGCTCGGCGTTCGGATCGACGTTGAAGCTCCAGGTGACGTTGCCCCCGTTCGAGGTGACGGCCGTGGTGTACGTCCCGGCGACAAGTGGTGCGGCCGGTACGACGACGACGGCATTGTCGCCGCCGAGAATCGCACTCGCGGTGCCGTTGGTGTTGGTCTTGTTGAGCACGCAGGTCGGAATGGGGCCGCTCGGTCCGGTGAGCGTTGCGTTTGCGTACGTGACCTCGGACGGCATCAATGCGATCAGTGGCAGCCCGACCTGTTGTGCCCCCCAGCCGCAGAAGCTGCGGGGGTCCGGCGATTCTGCGACGAAGCGGGTGAGGCTGGTGGTCGCACCGTTACCCGGGAAGACGATCGGCGATGCCGGCTTGGGCGCACTCCAGTTGTTGCCGCGAGCCACGTCGAGCGTGGCGCCGGACCTCCACTGGGTGCTCGTCGGGTTCGGGGGGCTCGCGCACATCCCGTAGGCCGCTTGCTGCAGCGACGACCGCAGGATTCCGATTGCGTGGAACGGCCCGGTCATCCACAGGTCGATGTAGCTCCGGGGCGTCGCCGAGGAGTTGGACGAGACCGCGACGTTGCCGCTGTTGCCGGCAGCGTCGCCGGCGACGGTGTAGCCGGGTGTGCCTGGCGTCTCGTCGTGTTCGATTCCGTTGAGCAGCATCCAACACGAGTGGTCTCGGGTCCCGACGGACCAGGTGGCGTTGTCCGTCACGGGGCTCAGTCCGGACTGCGCCCGATACACGTTGACGATGCCGAGCCAGTCGGTGTTCGCCGGTCCGGCAGCAGTCGCAGTGTTCTGGACGGGGGTGAAGACCAGTGCAGATCCGAGCACACAGAGACCGAGCAGGAGGGTGGTCGACAACCGACGAGCAGAGCGTCGTGGAGCACGATCGAGCAGGCGGGAGGTCATCAGCGCAGTTCCTTTGACTAGACGCCGGCTTCTCCGTCGGCGTTCGTTAGCCAATCCATCGGCGCGGCGCAGTACCTTCTTGACCAACTGGGACGTTCGTCCGCTGAGTCTTGAGACTGCCTTGACAGAACGATGACCCCTTCACTCCCCCCGCCGATTCCCGGTACAGCGGTCGGCGTTGCGCCGGGCGGATCCACCGAGCCGACGGGGACGCTTCCGCTCGCCGCCGCAGTCGGAGCGATCGTCGTGCTCAGCATGTCCCTGATCGTGTCGAAGTATCTGCTCGACGTTCTGGTCGACCTCGACTGGCCGGTGGCCGTCTATGTGGCACTGCTCGCGGTCGTGGGGTACGGGCCGTCGGTTGGGTTCTGCAGGTTTGCCAGTCGACGATGGGGAACCGGCGATCTCGGCACCGACATCGGACTCACGCCACGGCTCGCTGACCTCGGGTGGGGGCCGGTGATCTGGTTCGGCGCACTCGGCGCCCAGCTGGCCGTGGGAGCGATCGTGGTCGCGCTGCGAGTGCCACTGATCGGCAACACCGAAGGAATCGACCAGATCAGTGCCGATCGGACCTACGTGGTGTCATTGGTGATCACCGCAGTGATCGCCGCGCCGATCGTGGAGGAAATGGTGTTCCGTGGCGTCGTGATGCGAGGACTGCGCAGCCGGTTACCTCTCGCAGTCGTGATCGTCGTGCAGGGTCTGTTGTTCGGCGCCGCTCATGTCGACCCCGTCCGGGGTGCTGGGAACGTTGGGCTGGTACTGGTGCTGTCGGGTGTCGGAATCGCGTTCGGCATCGCTGTTGCCCTGCTCGGGCGAATCGGGCCGTCGATCGTGGCGCACGCGATCTTCAACGGCGCCGTGCTCTTGATCGTGCTGACCGGGGTTGCCGACCGTCTACAGGGCGACGCATCGACGTCAACGGGCGAACAGGTCGGCGTTGTCGATCAGGCGGACGTCGCCGAATCGGGCAGCGATTGCGATCCGAACCCGTCCAGGTCGTCGATGGGGTGCCTCGAGACGCTCGATCGGGTACAGGGTGAGTGCGTCGAACACCGCCACGTAGTCGAGCTCGGCGAGCGGTTCGTCGTCGATCACCTGAGTCGCTGCGGCGATCACATCGTCGATACTCGATCCGTCAGTGCTCGCCGACCGGATCCCGGCTGAGATCGCACGCCACACGCACGTCGCCGCTCGCCGTTGGCGGTCGTCGAGACGACCGTTCCGACTCGACAGCGCAAGGCCGTCAGGTTCACGCACCGTCGGATGGGCGACGATGTCCACGCCCAGATCGAGATCCGCTGCCATGCGCCTCACGAGGGCGAGCTGCTGGTAATCCTTCTCGCCGAACAACGCGACGTGTGGCTGGGTCGACGCGAGCAGCTTCGTGACCACGGTGGCCACCCCGTCGAAGTGACCCGGACGCCAACGTCCCTCCATCGGTTCGCTCAGCCCGTCGACGTGCACGGTTGTGGAAAACCCCGTCGGATACATCGACGATGCAGTGGGTGCGTACACCGCGTCGACGCCGGCGGTCCCGCACGCCCGGAGGTCGTCGTCGAGCGGGCGCGGGTAGTGGTCGAAGTCGCCGTGCTCACCGAATTGCAGGGGGTTGACGAAGATCGACACCAGCACTCGATCGGCGTGTCGCCGGGCAGCATCGATCAAGGCGAGGTGTCCGCTGTGCAGCGCCCCCATGGTGGGTACGAGGGCAATCGTCTCACCGGCGACACGCACTGCGTCCGACCAGGCGCGCACACCGGCCGGTGTGTCGATCACGATGGGCACTCGACCAACGCTACTTCGCAGACGCCGAACGACCTCGAGAGCGCGGTACGGCGGACGCACAGACATCGCGGTACGCCGGTGCATCACCGATCGTGGTCGCCGCCACGACAGCGTGGGCACAGGCGGCCGAGAACGTGTCTGCAGCGGCACGCAGGATGAGGTTCAATGTGCTCTGGCGCGACGGTGTCGAACGCATCGCAGCAGGAAGGTTGCCGATGTCGTGATCACCGAGTGCCAGACCGAAGATGGTGTCGCCATCGAACATGGAATGTGCCGGCCGAATCGCTCGTGCGAGGCCGTCGTGCGCGACGTCGGCCATCTTCGAGACCTCCGACTTCGACAACGAGGCCGACGTTGCCACGACTCCGATGGTCGTGTTCAGGCTGCCCGCCTGACCGTTGGTGCGGTCGGTCAGACGTCGTCGATCACGTGCTGATGGCGCCTGCAGCCCGAAACCCGTCGGATCCCACGGCAACCCGGTTCGGGGATCGATCGCGTTGCCGTTGGCGTTCACGACGGCGATGGCGCCCACCCGCACGATCAGCGGTGCACCAGCCGGCCCCGATGCGTCGGGCGCGGTCGGGATCGTCACGATCGTGCTGGCCGTCCCGACGCCACCTTGGAGCCCACCGGCACGAGCCCCCGTGCCGGCTCCGACCGAACCCCACGATCGTTGGCGAATGCGGGCCGCTGCGATCGCCCGGCGGCCGAACTCCGTCGTCGGCCGATTGGCGAACGTGCCAGCGCGCCCGAGGTCGAAGATCACCGCAGCAGGTACGACTGGCACCACGCCCTGGAGGGCGTCCGGTGCGCCGACCGGAAATCCCAGCGACCGCTGTTCGAGCCAGGCCACCACCCCGTCGGCCGCCGCGAGTCCGAAGGCGCTGCCACCGGTGAGGCACACCGCATGGATCTCCTGCACCAGGTTCTCCGGACGTAGGGCATCGGTCTCGCGAGTTCCCGGCCCACCACCGCGAACGGACAGCCCGGGAGTGGCCCCGGTCGGGACGTAGACGACCGTTGTCCCGGTCTGCCAGCCACGACCGGTGCGTTGGTGATGGCCGACGTGTACCCCGGCGACGTCGGTGATCGATCCGACAGGGTCCGCCATGTCGAGGGGGTGCGTGGTGCCGTCGGGTTCTGAGGCCATCGACCCACTGTAGGAACCGTGACCGACTGCGAGCAGTAGCGTCGGTCGCCGTGTTCGAACGACCACCTCTCGACAACGGGTTGATCCAGCGTGTGCGCACCGGGATCAAGCGGGCGGCCGGTCACGGGGTGATCAGGGCGTGGGAGGCCGCGATCGAACTCGGAGCGATCGGGCCGGACACTCGACGGGGCAAACGCTTCGGACGGTTGGGTGCCGGCAGTGTGATCTGCTTCCCGACGAATGCGCTCTACAACGAGCAGTACATGCACATCGGTGCCGGCACGATGTTCGGGCCGCAGATCACGCTGTCGGTCGGGATGGTGCCGGGCCAGCAGATGGTGAGTGACCCCGTGATCTCCGTCGGGGACCGTTGTCTGTTCGGCAAGGGGAGCGGCATCGTCGGGCATCTCCAGATCGTGATCGGTGACGATGTCTGGACCGGACACCACGTGTACATCACCGACCAGAACCACGGCTACGGCGACCGCGACCTGCCCATCTCGCAACAGATGATGCCGGAGCGTCCCGTGTCGATCGGGGACGGATCATGGCTCGGTCACGGAACCGTCGTGCTGCCCGGCGCCACCATCGGACGCCACGTGGTGATCGGCGCCAACAGCGTGGTCACCGGCAACATCCCCGACTACAGCGTGGCCGCAGGTGTACCGGCGAGGGTGATCAAGACGATCGGGCCCGAGTAGCGGGTCAGATCACCGACCCGCGTGGGGGTGCACAGGTGGGCATCTCGTTGTCGAGCGTGAACTTTTCGATGCGTTCGGTGATCGGCACGCCACTCACCGCCGTCTCGGCGAACGCGACGTTCTGGCCCGATCGGAGCTGGTCGGCGTAGCGGTAGCGGTCCTGGAGCAGGATTCGGTACTCGGCAGCCCAGTCGGGAACGATCGCCGCTCCCTTGTCGTCCGTCGGGAGGACGATGACGATGTCGTCGAGCATCCGTCCGAGCAGGTCGGTCGACTCGTCGACGAGGTCCGCACGCCCTTCCAGGTCGGCAACTCGTTGCTCCTCGATGGCTCGCAGTTCGACGTCGTACTCGATGCAGATCGTCTCGGCCCGAGCAGCCCACGCCGTGTCGCCGACCTTGTTGACCGCCTCCTTCGATGCGAAGAACAGCGCCCAGACCCAGAACACGATCAACAGCACGATCGAGCCCCACAACAGGACTCTGCGGACGGGGGAGCGACGCCAGCGACCCGGCTGGCCGCCGGGAACGTAGCTCGGTGGTCCCTGTGCGGCGGGGGCGTCGGTGCTCACAATGTCTCACGATATGACCGCGCCCTGCTGGTAGAAACGTGACGTGCAGCCCGACGACCCGAACACCGATGTCATCGACGCGCCCGTCGATGCGCTGATCGAGGCACCCCTCGATCAGGGCGGGGTTTTCGCTCGGACCGGTCGTAACGCCCGCTTCATCGCCGAGTTGGTCACGGTGCAACCCCGGCTGTTCTCGATCGCTGTCGCCGGCGCTGCGGTGTTCGCCCTGTTGACGGTTGCGTCGAGTTTTGCAATCGGACGCGTGATCGACGACGTGATCCTCCCTCGATTCGACGAGGATGGGATCTCGACCAGCACGGTCCTGGCCGGTCTCGGACTGGTGATCGGCATCGGTGTGCTCCGATCGGTGGCGATCGTCCTCAGGCGCAGCTTCGCGTCGATCACGATGTGGCGGGTCGCACAGACCTTCACCAACCGAGTGGTGCGCCGATACGTGGATCAGCCGGTGAGCTGGCACAACCGGCGACCCGACGGCGATCTGGTGCAACGCGCTGGTGTCGACGCCGAAGCAACCGTCAGCGTGCTCGCTCCGATCCCGTTCGCGTGCGGCACGGTGATGATGCTGGCGGCGTCGACGGTGTGGATGATGCTGATCGACATTCCGCTCGGCCTTGTCGCCGTGGTGGTGTTTCCCCTGTTGCTGACCACCAACGTCGTCTACGAGCAGTCGGTGTCCGCGCACTTCACGCGAGCGCAGAACCAACTCGGCGAGTTCTCCGCCGGTGTACACGAGAGCTTCGAGGGTGTCCAGCTGGTCAAGTCGTACGGGGCCGAGGAGCGAGAGACCGAGCGGCTCGCCGGGTTGGCCGACCGGGTTCGCGCCTCGAGGGTGCAGGCGATCCGATTGCGAAGTTGGTTCGAGGCGATGCTCGACGTGATGCCGTCGTTGACCAACATCTTGCTCGTCGTGATCGGCGCCTCCCGGGTTCGTTCGGGCGACGTGAGCGTCGGCGAGTTCTCGAGTGTGATCTTCCTGTTCACGCTGCTCGTGTTCCCGTTGCGGCTGATCGGGTTCACGCTCTCCGAGCTGCCGCGCTCGATGGCGGCGTGGCAACGGATCTGCACCGTTCTCGACGAGCCGGTCGAACCCGATCCTGCCGAACGCATCGGGATCGCAGGTGACGGCTTCGGCGTCGAATTCCGCAGTGTGTCGTTCGCCCATGAGGATGACGGTCCACCGACGGTGAAGGATGTCGATCTCGGCGTTCGTCGAGGCAGCGTGACCGCGATCGTGGGCCCGACCGGTTCGGGGAAATCGACGATCGCGCAGCTCGCCGCTGGCCTCATCGGCCCCAGTGAGGGAGAGGTTCGACTCCACCCAGGGGTTCGATCGATCGTGTTCCAGGAAGCTTTTCTCCTCGGTGGAACCGTGCGTGACAACCTCGAACTCGCAGCGAGTTTCACCGATGACGAACTGTGGGATGCGCTCGATCAGGCGGCTGCCACCGAGTTCGTCCGTCGACTCCCACTACAGCTCGACACTGTGGTGGGTGAACGCGGTGTCAGCCTGAGCGGCGGCCAACGCCAGCGACTGGCGTTGGCTCGGGCGCTCGTACGGCGACCGAGCCTGCTGGTGCTCGACGACACGACCTCGGCGCTCGATCCGGCGACCGAGGCATTGATCCTCGAAGGTCTCCGGACGCGTTTGAGCGAATCGACGGTGGTGATGGTGGCCTCACGGCCTTCGACGATTGCTCTGGCCGACGATGTGGCGTTCGTGGTCGACGGTCGTATCGCTGCTCATGGCACGCACGACGACCTGTTGGCGTCGAACGAGGACTACCGAGAACTGGTCGAAGCGTTCGAGGCCGATCGCAGCGACGTCGATGCCGCCCGGCCTGCACGTGTCGATGTGGAGACTGGCGTGGTGGCGCCGTGAGTATCGACCCGACGTTGGCGGCGAAGGTGGGCACACTGACCACCCCGAGCCAGGACTCGGCGGCTCGAACGATCGGACGTGGACTCGAGACCGCACCCATTCTGCGTCAAGGGCTCGGTGTCACGTGGATGTTCGCTGCGGTTGGCGCTGCCGGACGCGTCGTGGTGCCGATCCTGATCCAGCAGTCGATCGATCGTGGGATCGTCGACGGCGACGTGCGGATGGACGTCATCGTGCAGATGGCACTGCTGGGTGCGCTCGCCGTCATCGTGTCCGGCCTGGCGTTCCGGCAGGCATCGTTCCGGCTCGGTGAGCGCAGCGAGCGTGCGCTGCACGATCTACGGGTTCGTCTGATCGGCCACATCCACCAACTGAGCCTTGCCGACCACAACGATGAGCGGCGTGGTGGCCTCGTGGCGCGCGTCACCAGTGACATCGAGACCTTGGCACGGTTCTTCCAGTGGGGTGGTCTTGCGTGGTTGGTCGACGGCACGTTGATGGTGATCGTGGCTGGCGTGATGCTCGCCTACGACTGGGTGCTCGCCCTGGTCGCGTTCGCTGTCGCGATCCCGCTGCTCTTCGTCCTGCGGGCGGTGCAGTCGCGCTTGCTGATCGCATACGACCGCGCTCGCCACAACAACGGACAGTCGCTCGGGGCGATCGCCGAACTCGTCTCCGGCGGACCGACCATCCGGGCGTACGGGGCCGGAGCATCGATGGCGCGCCAGGTCGAGGACTCCGTCGAGATCACTGCGTCGTCACAGATCCGCGCTGCGCTGATCGGGGCGTTCCTCTTCCCGTCGGGGGAGGTGTTTTCGGCGTTCACGGTGTCGGCAGTGGTGGGTGTCGGAGTATGGCGGGGGCCGGGGAGTGGACTGACCGCCGGCGCGTTGGTGGGATTCGTGTTCCTCACGTACCGATTCCTCGAACCGATCGCTGAGTTCACCGAGGTGCTCGACACCACGCAGATGGCCGTTGCCGGGTTGCGGCGGGTGCTGTCGGTGCTCGACATGCCGATCGGGCCGCCGCAGCCCGAGGACCCGATTCCGTTGCCGGTCGGTCAACTCCAGATCGACATCCGCGAGGTGACGTTCGCCTACCGAAGTCGCAGCGACGACACCGCCGACGCCGCCGTGTTGAAGAACATCGACGTGACGATCCCGCCCGGGCAGCAGGTGGCGATGGTCGGAGCAACCGGCTCGGGCAAGACCACGCTCGGTCGGCTGATCGCCCGCTTCGCCGATCCGACGATCGGTGAGATCGACCTCGGCGGGGTGCCGTTGCGAAAGGTCGATCGTGCCGAGTTGCGCCGACGTCTGATCGTGGTGTCACAGGAGCCGTTCCTGTTCGACGACACCGTGGCGGCCAACGTCGCCTTCGCCGACGAGCGAGCCGGTGCACGCGACGTCGAACGGGTGGTCGACGATCTCGGTGTGCGCGACTGGGTCGACTCGCTCCCGAACGGGCTGGCGACGAGCGTTGGTGAACGTGGCGATCAGCTCTCGGCGGGCGAACGGCAACTGGTGGCACTGCTGCGTGCCGGCCTCGCCGATCCCGACATCTTGATCCTCGACGAAGCGACGTCGTCGGTCGACGCCCTCACCGAGGTGCGCATCGCCCGAGCCCTCGAGCGTCTGGCGGCGACGAGGACGACGATCGCCATTGCCCACCGCCTGTCGACGGCGGCGCGGGCTGACCGCGTGCTGGTGCTCGATCACGGACGTCTCGTGCAAGACGGCCACCACGACACGCTGATCACCCAGGACGGCCCCTACCGCAAGCTCTACGACGCATGGATCTCCGCCACCACCCTGTGAGCGACCATGAGAGCGATGAGCGAAGCGCCGGTATTCGGGCGGTTGGCTCATCGCTGTGGACTCCGCCCCGGTAGCGATGAGCGAGAAGCCGGTATTCGGGCGGTTGGCTCATCGCTCAGTCGAGCGAGAGGCCGAACGGCAGGGGGCCGGTGACCTCGATGACGATGCACTCGATCTCGTCGAGGTCGATCTGGCGTTCCGCCTCGAACTGAGCGATCTCTCCGGCGCCGACCTCGTCGAGCACGGCGCGGCTCGTCCGATGTGGATTGTCGGTTCCGGGTCGGACGAAGCCGATCAGTACCGAGAAGTCGGCGGTGTCGGCACCGAGATTCTCCAGAGTCCCTGTTGCCGTCGCCCGGGATCCGACGATCTCGCACGAGGTGATAGCGACGTCGTTCGGGCCCGGATCGACGTACTCGTCGTAGACGTCGTAGACGATGAACGTCAGGAAGAACCCGATCACGGCGGCGACGAGAGCGCTCGATCCGGTAATCACTCCGACGATTGCTCGGCTCCGCCCATCCCCAGAGGGGCCGGCTCGTCGAAGTCCGACCGCTCCGAACACGATGGCGAGGATTCCAGCAGCCGTTCCCAACACGACGATGAAGGGCAACCACGCGATCGTGATCGCGATGATCCCGAGCACCATGGCAGCCGTGGCGGGGGAGTTCGAGGTGGTACTGCCGGGCGATGACGAGCGAGGGCTGCCGCTTCGCGGCTGGGTGGCCGGACCGACATCCAATCCCATCGGATCGACGAAGCGATTCCCTCCGGTGGACACATCGGCGGTCCATGTCGTTCCGTTGTAGTACCGCAGCTCGAAGCGCCAGAGTGGATCGGCGTACCAGCCGGGTTGCACTCCGCCGTCGTTCGCCACTGCCGGGCAAGCTACCGGCGTCGCACGCCCCTACAGTCGTCGCTCATGGAGATCGTGCTCATCCGCCACGGAGAACCCGAATGGGTGCGAGACGGGCTGGCGGTGGTCGATCCGCCACTCACCGATCGCGGGCTCCGTCAGGCGCAGCGGCTCGCCGAATGGTTGAACGAGGAACGTTTCGACGAGGTGCTGGTTTCGCCGCTCGTGCGTGCGCGCCAGACGGCGGCGCCACTGCTCGAAGCGCTCGGGATCGACGAGGTGATCGATCCATGGCTCGAGGAGATCCGCGATCCGATGTGGCACGGCAGCCCGGCCGAGCGGGCGGCTGATGCCTATGCCGAGCTGCGGGGTCGGCGCGCCGAGGAGCGCTGGCACGGACTCGAAGGGGGCGAGTCGGTCCGAGATTTCGTCGCCCGGATCCGGGTCGGGGCGTCGAGCTTCCTCGCCGATCGCGGGGTCGTTCGATCCGAGACCGAGCTGCCCGTCTGGCAGATCGTCGAGCCGGGCCGCCGCATTGCACTGGTGGCGCATGCCGGAACGAACTCGGTCACGATCGGTCACCTCCTGGGATTGGAGCCGACGCCGTGGGAATGGGACCGGTTCGTGCTGGGCCACAGCTCGGTCAGTCGCATCGAGGCGCTTCCATTGGAGGACGGCTTCACGTTCTCGCTCACCAAGTTGAGCGACCTCGAGCACCTCGATCGCGATGAACGCACCCGCTGACGCGATCCCGCTCTCAGGCGCTCGCACGCTGCGCGCTGCTGATCGGCGCCTGGTGAGCATCTACCGTCGGACAGATGGCCGACGCACCCGACCCTGACCGTCTCAAGTTCTATTCGTTCTCGGTGTTCACCCAGCTCAACGGGGCGGTGACCGCTGGCATGATCCACCTCGGAGACAAGCTCGGCATCTACGACGCGCTGGCCGGCGCCGATGGGCCGATCACGACGACAGAGCTCGCCGGTCGCGCCGGACTCGACGAGCGCTGGGTGCGAGAGTGGGCGTACAACCAGGCCGCCGCCAAGCTGATCGAGGTCGACAGCGATGTGGTCGCTCCGGGCGATGAGCGGTTCTGGTTGACGCCGGAGGCAACGGCAGTGTTGGCGTCGCCCGATCACCCTGCGTACGGCATGGGAATGTTCCACCGCTTCCCACAGACGATGGCGGCGCTCGACGCGATGCCCGACAGCTTCCAGACCGGGGTGGGCCACGACTACGACAGCCACGGCCCCGAGGGAGCCGTCGGGATCGAACGAAGCTTCGAGCCGTGGAACCGTCACCACTTGATCCCGACCGTGCTGCCGGCGCTCGACGGGATCGTCGAACGGCTCGAATCGGGCATCACCGTGGCCGACATCGGGTGCGGTGCCGGTGGAGCGGTGCTGATGATGGCTGACGCGTTCCCGAGGAGCCGGTTCGTCGGCTACGACATCTCGCAATATGCACTGGAGCGCGCCGAACATCGGCGCCGCGAGCAGGGTGCCGACAACGTCCGGTTCGTCGACCCTCGCGACGAGCCACTACCCGCAGACCACTCGATCGACTTCGTCACGACGTTCGACTGCATCCACGACATGACGCATCCCCAGGAGGTGATCGGGGCGATCGCCGACGCACTGGCGCCGGACGGTACGTGGCTGCTCGTCGACATCAAGGGACGTGAGACCTTCGCGGAGAACGTTGCGAAGAACCCGATGGCGTCGCTCATGTACGGCATCAGCGTGTTGTCGTGCATGTCGTCGGCGTTGTCGGAACCCGGCGGTGCCGGACTCGGCACGCTCGGTCTGCCGGAGTCGAAGGCCCGCGAGATGGCAGCCATCGCGGGCCTCACCGAGTTCCGCACCCTTGCTGTCGAGCATTCGATCAACTCGTTCTACGAGGTGCGACCATGACTACGGTTCGCTCATGAGCGCATCCGACCGCATCGCCCTCGACGACGTGAAGTCCTTCGCGGCCGGGCTCAGCCCGTGGGCCCACCTCGCCACCGTTGGGGCCGACGGCAGACCCGACGTGGTACCGGTGCATCCGTGCTGGGACGGCGACATCTGCTGGATCATGGGCGGCACCGACTCGGTCAAGGCACGCAACGTTGCCGACAATCCCAACGTGGCCATGCACTGGCAGGTGACCGCTGTCGGTGACGGCGTCGAGATCTGGGGGACCGCCGAGATGTTCGACGACCTCGACACGAAACGTCGACTCTGGACCGGTGTGTTCGACTACGACCTGAATGCGTTCGCCCCGGGCGGGCCCGAGAACTCGCCGGGGACCGGGTTCCTGGCGATCACGCCTGAGCGGGCGCTCGTCTTGAAGCAGTACGGCATGGGTGGCGCAAAGCGCTGGTCGGCCTGACGAGGCTGTCATGACGGCGCAGGAGCCCAAACGGCTGACGTCGTTGTCGCGATCGATCGAGGGAACGGTCGCCATCGTCACCGGAGCGGCGAGTGGGATGGGGCGCGCCACTGCCCAACTGTTCGCTGACGAAGGCGCTCGGGTCGTTGTTGCCGATGTGGGCGACCCTCGGGTCGCTCAGGTGGTCGACGACATCCGTGCCGCCCACGGTGACGATCGGGCGCTCGGTGTGGAGTGCGACGTCGCTGATCTGGTGCAACTGCGGTCGCTCGTCGACGACGCCGTCCGTTGGGGCGGTCGCCTCGACATCGTGGTCAACAACGCCGGGGTCTCGCTGGTGTCCTCTGCATTCGGTGACGAGGCCGAGTTCGAAGACAACTGGGCCCGTACGCTCGACGTCAACCTCACGGCGCACGCTCGGCTGGTCAGGCTTGCGCTCCCGCACCTGATCGACTCCGGTGCAGGGCGTGTGGTCAACGTTGCCTCCACCGAGTCGATCGTGGCGACCGGCGGACTCGCCGCCTACGCCGCATCGAAGGCGGGGGTCGCCGGGCTGACGCGCAGTCTCGCGGTCGAGTTGGGCCGTCACGGGGTGACGGTCAACTGCATCTGCCCCGGCCCGATCGAAACCGGGATGACCGCAGCGATCCCCGACGACGCCAAGGCCACCTACGCGCGCCGGCGGGTGCCGTTGGGCCGCTACGGCCTGCCCGAGGAGGTGGCGCACATGACACTCAACCTGTGCCTGCCGGCATCGAGTTACGTCAACGGCGCGACCATCCCCGTCGACGGCGGCATGTCCATCCGGCATACGTGATCCCTCGTTCGGCCTCACGACCTTCCGGTGGTGGGGAACGTAAGGTCGGCCGAACTCCGGCTCGTCGCTGGCGCTTCCCTCGCCGGACGTGCTCTCATCGCTGGCGCTTCCCTCGGCGGCTAGCTCTGCCAGCCGTCGGTGAAGCCGGTCAGGCCGGTGGGGTCGTGGCGGCCGATGGCGAGTTGTTCGAGGATGCCGATGCCCTCGTGCTCGCCCATGCCGCCTGATGTCGTGGCGCGACAGATCGCCTGCACGTGCAGTCGATCGATCGCCGTCGGGTTGTCGACGGGGAGGTCCCACCGCTCGCCGCCGACCTCCAATTCGCCCTTCCACACACCGTGGCCCCACTCGGGATGCAGGTAGCCGAGGCCGGCCATCTGGAACTCGAAGAGCGGTTCGAGTCGGATCGTGGTGGCTTCGCCGACCCATGGCAGCATCGTCAACTCGAACCAGTCGGCTGTCCGAGTGCCCGGCCGCCACCCGATCTGGTAATCGACCGACCGCATCGCCTCGGCCGGTGATGCGCCGCCAGGTCCGGCAATCGGCGCGATGAAGCCGGTGTCGTGCCAGCGCTTTCCGTCGAAGAGTTCGTTGACGTCGAAGTGCGTCGAGAACGTGTCGAAGTTCAGCGGCGCCCACAGCCAGAAGAACTGCGGGTCGGCGACGGGCGCCCCGGTCGACGAGCGCTCCCCAACGCCACGAATACCCCACGAGCGGTCGCGACAGCCGAGGGTTTCTCCGGGGCCCAGGTCGTGGAGCACGCCGTCGATCTCGATCCAACCCTCCCAGCCTCCGAACTGGGTGAGTCGGGTGTAGTCGAACGTGACCCGCAGTCCGACCTGCTGGAAGAAGTGCGGCTCCTCGATCGGGGCCGATCGGCGGACGAAGGTGAGGTCGGCGCGCAGCCCGTGTTCGGGGGAATCGACGGTGACACGGAGGGCGTTGAGCGGCTCGAGCACCTCCACCTTGATCGGGCCGACCTGGTTGGCATCGGCGCGATCGGCGGGTGCTCGACTCGAGGCGTGCACGCTGATCTGGCGGGCCGCGGGAGTGCCGCCGTCGGCCACCACACTGAACGAGGCGTCGACGACATGACGGTTCGGGTACAGCCCCATCGCCGTCGCGAAGAACAGGCGGGAGTCCTTGGTGTAGCCGTTGAAGAAGTAGCGGTCGTAGTGGTTGATGTCGCTCGTCGACGTCTGGGCGACTGGCCGAGAGGTCTGATGGATCGGAAAGTCGTCGAACGAACTCAGCACGCGGTCGACGCTAGCCATATCATCTGCCTGGTATGGAACACGAGGGCTCGCGTCGCCCGCGATTCACCATTTCGTTGCGGCGATACCGACAGATCGCCATCATCACCGTGGCCGGCGTCTGCTTCCTGACGGTGGCGGGTGCCATCGTGCGTCTCACCGGGAGTGGCCTCGGTTGCGACGACTGGCCGAACTGCAACAGCGAGCGGTTCATCGACGTTTCCACTGGTCACGCGGCAATCGAGCAGATCAACCGGCTCGCCAGCGGTCTCGTCGGCATCCCGACGTTGTTGATGGCGATCGGGGCGTTCCGTGTTCGTCCCGTTCGTCGAGGACTCAAGACGCCGTCGCTGCTGGTGCTTGCATCGATTCTCGGCAACGGCGTTGTCGGCGGGCTGGCCGTGCGCGGCGATCTGCATCCGTTCCTCGTCCAGTCGCACTTCCTGCTGGCGATGTTGACGATCCTGTTCGGACTGATCGCAGTCCACCGTTCGCGCCCCGAGCACGTCGTGGCTCGCACCACCATCGGTGTCACGCCATTGCTCAGTCGGATGTTCGTCGGGCTCGGTGCGCTCCTGGCGGCGGCGCTGGCGACGGGAACCGTGGTCACCGGTGCGGGTCCGCATGCCGGCGACGAGAATGCGCGTCGGTACGGGTTCGACATCTCGACGGTCGCCGAGA
Organism: Actinomycetes bacterium; assembly: GCA_031426215.1. GTDB lineage: Bacteria > Actinomycetota > Acidimicrobiia > Acidimicrobiales > Ilumatobacteraceae > Sva-07. Next base: position 31,186 of record JANPKU010000044.1, on the reverse strand, counting down.
TGCACAGCGTCACGGTGTGGGGAGCCATTGCCGTGTTCCTCGTGATCGTGGTCGTGCTCCGTCGCGACGCAGCGTTGTTCCCGCGCCTCGCCGGGAGTGTGTCGACCTGGATGTTCGTGGCGGTCGTGCAGGGGGGCATCGGCTATCTGCAGTACTTCAACGAGGTGCCCGCAGTGCTTGTGGCCACCCATGTCGCCGGGGCGACAGCGTTGTGGGTGGTGACCGTTCGGTTCATCCAGGCGGCGCTCGAGCCGCTCGCGCCGGATGAACCCAACGTTCACGCAGCGGAAACACGGGATGAACCGGGTGTCTCGTTCGTGACCTCTGTCACCGCCTGAGCTCAAGCACCCTCTCCAAGGCTCTTTGACGACGGCTCAACACCTCGGTTCGTTCCTCAAGTAGGTCCTTCCGACTGCCGAGGAATATCGGTGCGCATCGGTACGTCAGCTCTCCGTCGAGCGCTGGGACTCCGCCGACCGCGGAGCCTGATCGCCACGTTTGCATTGTTGTCCCTCGCGATCGTGCTCGCCATCGGCGTGTTGGTCGGGCTGTTCCTTCGGCACACCGTGCGAGAGCGGGTGATCACCGATGCCGCCCGGACGGCCGAGATCGCGGTCGGCGTGGGTGTCATCCCTGTGCTCGAGCCCGACGACCTGGCGCAGAGCTTCGTCCCGCTGTCGAACGAGCGTGTCGCGGAGATCGAACGAGCGCTCGGTCCGAGCCTCTCTCCGAACGGGATCGTTCGGCTGAAGGTGTGGAACCTGGAGCACTGGCTCGTGTACTCGGACAATCCAAAGCTCGTCGGCCGATGGTTCGCCGGGACGGAGCCACTCGAGGCGGCCTTCGACGGCGACGTGTCGTCGGAGATCACGGACCTGTCGGCGCCCGAGGAGCGCGAGGAGCGCCAGTTCGGCGAGCTGCTGTCGGTCTACGTCCCGCTGCGGGTCGACGACGGCCAGTTCACGGCCGACCCGTCGGGAGACGTGGTGGGTGCGTTCGAGATCTACCTGCCGTACGAACCGATCGCCGCGCAGATCCGCCAGGACACGACGCAATTGTTCCTCGCGCTCGGTGCCGGACTCACCGTGTTGTACCTGGCGCTCTACCGGATCGTCGCGCGGGCCTCTCGCACGATTCGCGAGCAGGGCGCCGAGAATCTCAGACGTGCGAGTCGAGACGAGTTGACCGGCCTGGTGAACCGGGAGCGGTTCCAACAGGACCTCGCCGACATCATCGAGCGTCGACGATCGGACGGAGGGAGTGTCGATCTGTTGCTGTTCGACGTGGACGGATTCCAGACCATCAACGACACGCTGGGGCACGATCGCGGCGACGTCGTGCTGTGCCGCATCGCCGACCGGCTACGAGCGAATGTTCGTGCGTGTGATGTGGTGGCGCGACTCGGCGGTGACGAGTTCGGCGTGATCGTCGACGGTCACGGACCGGGCGAAGCATCCACGTCGATGGCCAATCGTCTGCTTGCGACGTTGGGTAAGCCCGTCGAGCTCGACGGCATCCAGCTGGATGTGCGGTGTTCGGTGGGGATCAGCCGGTTTCCGCACGATGGCGAGACACCAACCGGATTGCTCCGCCGAGCAGACATCGCGATGTATGCCGCCAAGCGCAATCACCGTGTGCTCGCGGTGTTCGAGCCCGGACTCGACCACTTCTCGGCAGACGCACTTGCTCTCGTCGGTGACGTTCGCAATGGAATTGCGCGCGGCGAGTTCTGGCTTGCCTATCAACCGCAGATCGAAGTCGATGGCGGCGAGCTCCTGGGTTACGAGGCGCTGATCAGGTGGCAGCACCCCCAACGCGGCTTCGTCCCGCCGGATGCGTTCATCCCGGCACTCGAAGCACTGCCTGCGTGCCGCGAACTCACCGACCATGTGATCTCGCTCGCGATCCGTCAGATGGCCGATTGGCGGGCATCGGGTTTCGAGCCGACAGTTGCGATCAACCTGTCGGCGCGAGACACCGTTGACACTGCATTGATCACACATGTCGCCGCCACGTTGGCGGAGCACGACATCGAGCCCGCCCAGCTGCACCTGGAACTCACGGAAGGTGCTGCGTTGGCGAACCCGATCGAGACCGCCCGTGTACTGAAGGAGCTTCGTGACCTTGGCTGTGAAATCGCGATCGATGACTTCGGCACCGGGTTCGCGTCGGTGAGCTACCTCATGTCGCTCCCCGTCACCTGTCTGAAGATCGACCGGTCGTTCGTCGAGCGGATCCTCGACGATGTGCGCAGCGAAGCCGTGGTGCGCCACAGCATCGAATTGGGTCACGCCCTCGGGATGACCGTCGTCGCAGAGGGTGTCGAGTCGGACGCGGTGCTGGGACTGCTGGGTGTCATGGGGTGCGACGTCGCCCAGGGGTACCTGATCGACCGTCCCCGCCCGGCTGGGGAGATCGATCCGGCGAGCCGGCGCGATCAGATGGTGCGCGGGGCAGCGTCGTGACCGCCCGCCGGCTGCCCGTGATCGTCGCTGGCGCCCTCCTCGTCGTCGGTGGATGCGGTGCCGACAAGGGTGCTGCCGACGTCGCCGAACCGGTGTTCGCGCTCGACCGTGACATCGCCTCGCAGATCGTCGACGTGTCGGCCGACCGTGGGGTCGTGATGCCGGCGTTCGACTTGCGTCTGCTCCTCCAGGCGCTCCTCTCCGACCACGCCACGCTGTCCAACGAGGCGATGAGACGTGCCATCGACGGCGACCGCGGTGTCGACTCGACGCTGATCGCCCTGACCGACAACACCGACCAGATCACGCTGGCGATCGGCGTCGTCTACGGCCCGGACGGCGCCAATGCGTTCGACCAGCTCTGGACCAACCACATCGAGTTCTTCAATTCGTACGCACGCGCGATCGAAGCGGAGGACTCGGCAGCTGCTCAGGACGCAATCGACGCGCTCGGCCACTACGAGCACGACTTCTCCGATTTCGTCGACGTCGCTTCCGGCGGTGAAGCCGGTCTCGAATCCGTGCTGCGCGAACTCCACAGCCACGTCACCCAACTGCTGTCGCAGGCCGATCTCTGGCAACGTGGCGACTACGAGGCGGCGATCGCCGTTGCCGACGACGCGTTCCGACACATGGATGCGATCGCCGTGATGCTGTCGGGAGCGATTGCGGCGCAGCAGGCCGAGGCGTTCCCCGGTGACGTCGACGACCCCGACCGTTCCTCGTGCGTCTCGGCCCGGCTCGATGTGGCCTCGTGGATCGTGGCGAGTGCCGACGTGAGCACTGCGGAACGTCTCGGTCGTGGCGACTACCTGGCCGCTGCAATCGCAGCACTCGAGGACGCCGAGACGAAGGCGGTCGACCGGATCGAGCCAGCCGAGTCGCAGGAACTCCGATCGGCCCTGCCTGCCTTCGACGCAGCACCAGACCCGACCTCCGTCCGAGCGCAGCTCATTGCCGATGTGTTGCCGATCGTGACCGCCTCTGCGTGTGTCCCGCAGAGCTGACACCATCGACGAACCGCGGTCTGACCCGTCACTGCTCAGCCGCCTCACGGTGTGGGCGCCATTGCCGTGTTCGTCGTGATCGTGGTCGTGGTCCGGCGCAACGCAGCGTTGGTCCCGCGCCTTGCGGGGAGTGTGTCGACCTGGATGTTCGTGGCGGTCGTGCAGATCTGAACACAGGATGTCTTCCGCGCACCCCGCCTGCGCGTAGAGTGTCGACCCAATGTCTGTCACGACACTGACGTCGCCGGTGCTCGAGCGGTCACCGGCGGTTCGCCACCGGGCGGCGCTCCTGCTCCTGAGCTCCGCGCTGCTCGCTGCGCTCTTCGCTTTGATCGCGCCAGTCGGGCAGTCATTGGCGCAGGACGAAGAGGCAGCCCAGTCGGTGCAGGGTCGGGTGCAGAACCGGTTCACCGAGGAGGGTGACACCGTGGTCGAACCGGTCCCCGGCGTGGGCATCGTTGTCGAAGACGAGTCGGGCGCTGTCATCGGTGAAGCCGTTACGGACGAAGACGGTCGGTATCAAGTTCCGCTCCAGGACCCTGGTACGTACACGGTGCGCCTCGACACCGGATCGCTCCCCGACGGCCTCAGCGTCGAGGACGGTAAGGAGTCGCAGGTCGCCGAAGTCACGGGGAACCAGAACGTTACGAGGGTCTTCTTTCTCGGAGAGGACACTCGCAACGTGCAGGGAAAGTGGAGCCTGCTTCCCCAGACGCTGGCCAACGGTCTCAAGCTGGCCACGATCATCGCCATCACGTCGATCGGCCTGTCGCTCATCTTCGGCACGACAGGGCTGTCCAACTTCGCTCACGGCGAGATGGTCACCTTCGGAGCGTTCGCCGCATACGTCCTGAACTCCGACGTGGGCCTGCACCTTGTTCCCGCGGCGATCCTCGCGTTCGCACTGAGTGGTCTACTGGGAGCCGGCTTCGAGCGCGGACTGTGGCGACCCCTTCGACACCGCTCCACCAGCCTCACGTCGATGATGATCGTCTCCATCGGTGTGGCACTCGCAATGCGCTTCTTCTACCTCTACCTCTTCGGTGGGAGCCTGAGCTCGTACAGTCAGTACACCCTCCAGCGTGAGCCGGTCTCGATCGGGCCCATCGACCTTCCTCCCCGTACGCTCGTGATCATCGGGTTGTCGGCGGTGATCATGATCGGTGTTGCGATGTTCCTGCTGAAGGCTCGTTTCGGCAAGGCGATCCGAGCCGTGTCGGACAATCCGGACCTTGCGTCCTCGAGCGGAATCGACACCGACAGGGTGATCATGGTGGTGTGGATCCTCGGTGGCGCACTTGCCGGTCTCGGCGGCGTGTTCTACGGGCTCGAGTTCGGTATCAAATGGGACATGGGGTTCACGTTGCTCCTGTTGATGTTCGCTGCGGTGACGCTCGGCGGCCTCGGCAACCCGTTCGGCGCGATGCTTGGCAGCCTCGTGATCGGCATCTTCGTGGAGTTGTGGACCTGGGTTGTCCCGAATGCCAATGACCTGAAGACGGTGGGCGCGCTCTTCGCCCTGATCGTCGTGCTCCTCATCAAACCTCAAGGGCTACTCGGCAGGAAGGAGAGGATCGGATGAACTGGGAGTTGATCTTCTGGAACGCCCTGTACACGGCGATCAACGCCGCGGCTGCCGGCTACTGCATCGTCGCTGCGGGGCTCAACGTCCACGTCGGCTACACCGGGCTGCTCAATTTCGGTCAGGCCGGATTTGCCGCTGTCGGTGCCTATGCATTCTCCATTCCCATCGTGGAGTACGGCTGGTCGTGGTACTGGGCACTCCCGCTGATGCTGGCGTGTTCGGTTGCACTGGCGCTCCTGCTCGGTCTGCCGACGCTGCGGCTTCGTGCCGATTATCTCGCGATCGTGACCATTGCCGTGGCCGAGATCATCCGGCTGTTCCTCAACTCGACGCGCTTCACCTGGCTCACGGGTGGCACCGACGGCCGCAACGGCTGGACCACCTTCTTCGAGGACCTCAACCCGATCGACAACACGGCACGGTTCAACATGGGGGCCCAGTCGATCGACGGATATCGGCTGTTCATGGCCATCGTCGGATGGTCCCTGGTGGTGCTCATCTCCGTGTTCATCTGGGCGTTGATGCGCAGCCCGTGGGGTCGAGTGTTGAAGAGCATCCGTGAAGACGAGGATGCGGCACGAGCGCTGGGCAAGAACGTGCTGGCGTTCAAGATGCAGAGCTTGGTGCTCGGCGGCGTGATCGGCTCGATCGGCGGTCTGTGGTTGTCAGCGCAGAAGCAGTCGGCGCAGACCGGTGAGTTCGCCACCACGTTGACGTTCTTTGCGTTCCTCATCATCGTGCTGGGAGGTCTGGGACGGGTGAAGGGCCCGATCGTCGGCACGATGATCTTCTTCTTCGTCATCCAGTTCGTCGACAACCTGCTCCAGCAGGCTACGCGCAACGAGAAGATTCCCGAATGGATCGTCGACACGTCCAATTTCGGTGTTGTCAAGAACATCGTGGCGGGACTGGCATTGGCGCTGCTGGTCGTCTTCCGACCGCAGGGAATCTTCGGTGACAAGCGTGAGCAGGTGTTCGATGTCCGATGAGCCCACGAGTCCGATCCCCGCAGACCCGGCGTCGCTGGACCCTGCGAGCGACCCCATCCTCGTGGCGGAGGGCATCATGCGTCGCTTCGGCGGACTCACCGCCGTCAACGTCGAGCACTTCGAGGTGCAGCGGAACAAGATCACCGCACTGATCGGACCGAACGGCGCCGGCAAGACCACCTTCTTCAACTTGCTCACGGGCTTCGACACCCCCGACAGCGGCACCTCACGTTTCAACGGAAAGCTGATGTCGGAGACGTCTGCTCACAAGGTCGCACAGATGGGAATGGTGCGTACATTCCAGCTCACCAAGGCCTTGTCGCGTCTCACCGTCATGGAGAACATGCGACTCGGCGCAGCGAATCAGCGCGGTGAGCGGTTCTGGATCGGACCGTTCAAGTTCCTCTGGCGCGACGAGGAGACGGCGATCACGGAAAAGGCCGACGAACTGCTGGAACGGTTCAAGCTCGATCACATGCGTGACACGTTCGCCGGAAGCCTGTCGGGCGGCCAACGAAAACTGCTGGAGATGGCACGGGCCCTCATGACCGACCCGGAGTTGATCATGCTCGACGAACCGATGGCCGGCGTGAACCCTGCGCTCAAGCAGAGCCTGCTCGGCCACGTCAAGGAGCTGAAGAACGAGGGTCGCACGGTGCTGTTCGTCGAACACGACATGGACATGGTGCACGAAATCAGTGACCGGGTCGTTGTGATGGCCCAGGGCGAGATCATCGCCGAAGGCACCGCCATGGAGATCTCCGGCAACCAGGACGTGATCGACGCGTACCTGGGCGCCCACCACGATCTCGACATCGGTGAGATGACCGACGCGCTCATGGAGGAAGGGGAGGAGGCGCCATGAACGGCGACATCGTGGAATGCGAGGGCCTCGTCGCTGGCTACGTGCCAGGCGTCAACATCTTGAACGGATGTGACCTGACCGTCGGCGCGGGCGAATTCGTCGGCATCATCGGTCCCAACGGCGCCGGGAAGTCCACGTTGATGAAGGCCGTGCTCGGCCTCGTGAACATCCGCTCCGGTCAGGTGCGGCTGGAGGGAGAAGACATCACCGGTCAGCCGCCGCATCGCCTGGTGCAGCGTGGTGTCGGATTCGTCCCTCAGACGAACAACGTCTTCCCCTCGCTCACGGTGAAGGAGAACCTCGAGATGGGGTGCTTCCTTCATCCCAAGACATTCCACGAGCGGTACGAGGTCGTGACCGGACTCTTCCCCCGACTGCACGAGCGTGCCGATCAACGCGCCGGGTCGTTGTCGGGTGGCGAGCGCCAGATGGTCGCGATGGGTCGGGCGTTGATGCTCGATCCGAAGTTGCTGCTGCTCGACGAGCCATCCGCAGGACTGTCGCCGATGCTGCAGGACGAGGTGTTCCTGCGGTGCAAGTTGATCAACGATGCCGGTGTCGCCATTCTCATGGTCGAACAGAATGCCCGGCGAGCACTGCAGGTCTGCGATCGGGGATACGTACTCGATCAGGGCACGAATGCGTACACCGGGACCGGGCGCGAGCTCCTTGCAGATCCCAAGGTCATCGAGCTCTACCTCGGCACGCTCGCGCGCAATTGAACGCTGTCGAACGCGAAAGAGCCCGGGCCGTTCGGCCCGGGCTCTTTCGCTATCAGGAGTTCGCTTCAGCGAACTCGGTGCTCAATCAAGTGTTCAGGCTCAGTTGCCGGCGTCGAAGTCGACACCGAGGCCATTGCCGATGTTGCCATCGGAGCCGTAGAGGGCCTTGTCCTTCGGGCCGATGCCCTTTTCGACCATGGCTCGCAGAATCTTGGAGGATTCGTTGAAGCCGATCACGATGATCGCATCGGGATCCGCCGCCACGATGGCGTCGACTTCGCTGTCGAATGATGTCGCAGTGGGGTCGTAGGACTGCTGGAACACCACTTCACCACCGGACTCGGTGATCGTCGCCGCAGCGGTTTCGGCCAGGCCGTTGCCGTATGCGTCGTTGAGGTTCAGGATCGCAACGGTCTGGTTGCCGTCGTTGATCACGAACTGGCCGAGGACGTCGCCCTGGTACAGGTCCGGCGGAGCCGTACGGAAGTACAGACCCTTGTCGGCGTAGGTGGACAGCGCCTCGGAGGTGTTGGCAGGCGAGAACATCGTGACACCGGCTGCGGTGACCTTGTCGATGACCGACAGGGTCACGCCCGACGAGGCGGCACCGATGACGACGTCGACGTTCTCCGAGAGGAGTCGGTCGATGGTCTGGTTGGCCTGGTCCGTGGTGGTGTCACCGGAGTCGCCTTCGATGCCCACGACGTCGGCGTCGAGAACGCCACCGGCCTCATTGATCTCCTTGATCGCAAGGTTGAACCCGGCGAACTCGGGCGGGCCGAGGAACGCCAGTGAACCCGTCTGCGGCAGCAGGGCCCCGAATGTCAGGACGCCGTCACCTTCGCGGCTGCCTTCGACCGGCGTCTGCTCGACGTCGAGTTCGGGCGGACCCTCGGCGGTGATGAACTCCGTGAGGCTGATGTCGATGCGGTTGTTCGCACCGAACTTCAGCAGGCCGTAGCTCGCCACGATCGGCTCGCCGTTGCCGGCGAACGTCAGCGGACCGGAGATGCCGTCGTAGTCGATGTCGGTGCCGGCAGCGACCAGTTCCTTGCAGTCGGCGTATGTCGTGCAGACCTCGCCGTCACGCGTGACGCCGTTGATCTCGGATGCATGGGCGATGCCGTCATCGCCTGCGATCTCGACCGCCAGGGCGGTGATGACCATGGCGTCGTAGGTCTCGGTGGCGTAGTTGAGGTCCTCGAGGTTCGGATCGATCGCACAGAGGCGCTCGATGAAGTCCGGTGTGATCTCACCGAATGGCGTCGTACCGGCGAATCCCTCGAGATCGCCGTCTGTCACGTCGCTGGTTGCGTTGCCGCACTCGGCTGCCGGCGCTGCGTCGGTCGTGGCCGGGGCGTCGGTGGTCTCGGTGGCATCAGTGGCTGGCGGGGCATCAGTTGCTGCCGGGGCGTCGGTTGCTGCCGGGGCGTCGGTTGCTTCCGCTGCCTCGGTGGTCGCTGCGCCGCTGTCGCCGTCGTCGTCGCTGCCGCATGCTGCGGCAACGAGACTCAGGCCGACCAACAGTGCACCGACGCGCTTTGCGCTGGTTGCTTTCATGTTGTGGTTTCTCCCCCTTGTCGGGATACGGGCGGGATTGCCCGTACTTCTAAGGTGGCGCGATTCTACGCATCGTGGTGGCTGAAAGCGAGGCACTACGTTTCAGCGCCGTGAATGACTCGCAGCAAGCAGATGTCAGTCGTGATGACGAAACCGAGGTGTTGTACGACGTCGTCGACCATGTTGCGACCCTCACGTTGAACGCGCCCGATCGGATGAACACGATTTCGGGAGTGATGCTGACCCAGATCAGCGAGCTGCTCTTGCGTGCCGATCACGACCCGGACGTGCGTTGCATCGTCCTCACCGGTGCTGGCCGGGCATTCTGCGCCGGGCTCGACCTGCAGGCGCAGATGGCGGGTCCGAAGGGCGGCCTCGGCAACCTCGGTGGAGGCGACACCACCTTCAGTGGCGAGTTCGACCTGCGCAGCGCTCCGCCCGTGGTGTTGCACAACCTGGACACACCGACGATCTGCGCACTCAATGGTGGATCGGCCGGATACGGGCTCGACCTGGCGCTGGGCTGCGACATTCGCATCGCGGTGGAGACCGCCAAACTCAACCCCGGCTTCGCGAAGCGCGGCATCCTGCCCGAGAGCGGTGGCACCTGGCTGCTCCCTCGGATGGTCGGCTACGCCAAAGCCGCTGAGATCGCCTTCACGGGCCGCACCCTCACCGCGGCCGAGGCGCTCGATCTGGGCCTGGTGAACCACGTCGTGCGAACCGAGGAGTTCTCCGACCGCACGACCGCGCTCGCGAACGAGATCGCCGCCAACGCCCCGCTCGCCGTTCGGGCGATCAAACGGATGATGCGAGCCGCCGAGACCGAGACGTTCGAGCAGAACGTGCACCACGTGTTCCTGCAGCTGCTCCCGCTGCTGCGCACGGCCGACTTCTCCGAGGGTGTCGCAGCGTTCATGGAGAAGCGCGACCCCGAGTTCCACGGCCGGTGACGCCGCAACCTGGGAACGGACCGCCCGAGCCGGTCGGATTGTTGGAGGGGCTCGCCACCACCCGGGCGATCCGCAGATACACCGACGCACCGATTCCCGACGACGACCTCGCAACGATCTTGTGGCACGCCGGGCGAGCGCCTTCGGGCTCGAACCGACAGCCGTTCCGGTTCCTCGTCCTGCGCAACGGACCGAATGCAGTGGCAGCGAAGGCACTGCTCGGCAAGGCGTTCAGGGCGGGATGGAACGCAAAGCGCGAGGCCGACGGCTACCGCCCGTCGCGGTTCGCCGATTCGATGCAGCGTTACGTCGACCGCTTCGAGCAGACACCAGTGGTGGTGCTGGTGTGCCTCGATCGGTATCGGAGTCCTTCGCCGTACGAAGGGGCGTCGGTGTATCCGGCGTGTCAGAACCTGCTGCTGGCTGCCCGAGCACTCGGCTATGGCGGCGCACTCACCATGTGGCACCTCGGCGTCGAGTCGGAACTGCGCGAACTCCTCGAGATCCCCGACGGTGTCGCGCTGTCGGCGTGTATCACCCTGGGTGTCCCCGAGGGACGCCACGGCCCGGTGAAACGCAAACCGATCGCCGAGGTCGCGTTCGACGACCGCTGGGGCTCGACGGCCGTCTGGCTCGACGAACCCGCCGACCCCGACGAGAAGTAGCGTCGCCACCGTGCCTCTCGTCGCCGGCGTCGATTCGTCCACGCAGTCCACCAAGGTCGAGATCCGTGAGCTCGACACGGGCAAGGTCGTCGGTACGGGAATGGCCCCACATTCCTCGGTGACGCCTCCCGTGAGCGAGCAGGATCCTCGGTCGTGGTGGGACGCGTTCGAGCTTTCCTGGGGCCAGGCGGTCGGGCAACTCCCCGCTGGAACGAACGAATCGTCGATCTCGGCGATCAGCGTCGCCGGCCAGCAACACGGCATGGTCGCACTCGACGCCCTCGACCAGCCGGTGCACCGGGCGAAGCTCTGGAACGACACCGAGTCGGCCCCTGACGCCGGCTGGCTGCTCGGCCAGCTCGCCGCTCGCGACACCCAGGGCAACCGGATCGACGATGGGACCGTCGAATGGGCGGCTGCGGTCGGAAGCGTTCCGGTAGCGGCCTTCACGGCGACGAAGCTCTCGTGGCTCCACCGCACGCACCCCGACGCATGGAGTCGGATCGCGCGGGTGATGCTGCCGCACGACTACCTCACCCACCGGCTCACCGGCGCGTACAGCACCGATCGAGGTGACGCCTCCGGCACCGGCTACTGGTCGCCGACCACGGCGGAGTACCGGTGGGACCTCCTTGCGCTGATCGACGCCGATCGCGACTGGACCGACGTCGTGCCGACGGTGCTCGGTCCGCTCGATGTCGCTGGACACTGGAACGCCGTGACCGTGGCCGCCGGGACGGGCGACAACATGGCGGCCGCACTCGGTCTGGGGCTCGCTCTCGGCGACGCGGCACTGTCGGTCGGAACCTCGGGAACAGCGTTCGCCGTTGCGGATGGCCCGACGGCAGATCCGTCTGGAGCAGTTGCCGGCTTCGCCGACGCAACCGGGAGGTTCCTGCCCCTCGTGTGCACCTCGAACGCCGCCAAGGTGTTCGATGCGGTCGCTCGCCTGCTCGGCGTCGACCATGACGAATTCGACCGGCTCGCGCTGGCCGCCCTCGGCGAGCCCGACGTCCCCGTTCTCCTGCCCTACTTCGACGGTGAACGCACTCCGAACCGGCCCGACGCTGCCGGTTTGATCGGTGGTGTGCGCAGCGACGTGACCCGTGAGCAGTTCGCTCTCGCTGCCGTGAACGGCGTGGCGTGCGGCTTGCTCGACGCATTCGACGCGCTCCGGGCGTTCGCTCCGGTGACGGGTCGGGTCGTCCTGACGGGTGGTGGCGCCCGGTCGGTTGCACTTCGCAGAGTTCTCGCAGGGTTGCTCGACGGGCACCCGCTGGTGCTCGGTGGGGTCGACCAAGCGGTGGCGACCGGTGCCGCGGTGCAGGCAGCAGCAGTTGCCGACGGCGTCGATCACGCCACGGTCCAGCAGCGCTGGGGACTCGACGCCGCGATGGGAACCCGGGTGGACGGGGTCGACTCGGGTGATCTCCGTGAGCGCTACGCCGAGCTGCGCGACGCCGGCCACTGAGAGCCCCGGACGTGCCCGACCCGTTCGCCACTCTCGGCCTCGGCCGTGACGCAACGATTGACGACATCCGTGCTGCCAGGCGCCGATTGGCCAAGGCCCATCACCCGGATCACGGTGGCGATTCCATCTCGATGCAGGCGATCAACGAAGCAGCTGATGCAGCACTGGTCGCCATCGGCACCCTCGATGTCGTGGACGCACCATCTGCCGCCAGTGCCGAATCGCCTGCGTCCGATACCCGGCGAACGCCGGATGCTGATGGCCCGACATCTGGCATCGCCCGCGATGTCCCGTCGTTCACGGTCGAGGCATTGCCGGTGGAGACGTTCGAGGCGATGCTGGTCGTCGCTTCGTGGCTCGGAGAGGTGCTCGACGACGACCCGCCCTATCGCCTCGACACGTACCTGTACGATCCCTTCGACTGCTGGTGCCGTCTCGACGTGGTACCCGACGCCGGCGCCTCGACGGTGAGCTTGGCCATCGCCGGCATCGATGGCGCACCAACGCCCGACGTGATCGCCGTCCGCGACGCATGGGTGAGCAACCTCAACGCCGTCGACTGGCCGGCGGGATGACGCGTGCCGTCAGCACCGCCGGTCCGGTCGTCAACGTGTGCGTGGTGCAGCGGCCTTCGTCAGGCGGTCACGGATCGCATGGCCGAGCCCTTCGGCGGGTGGGAGCACGGCGATGAGCGTGCCAACGCCACGATCGTCGGCGTCGCGGAGACGGGCGTAGAGCTCGCGGGCGTAGGCGACCAGGTCGTCGGTGAGATCGAGGATCTCGCCGCCAACGGTGCCCGCCCGCAGGGCCATCGCATCGTCGGCGGAGTCGACCAGACGGATTGCGCAGTGCGGCGCGTAGTGCGATGCGAGCATCCCGCTCGCCCTGCTCGGCCCTGATGCGTCGGCGAGATCGCCGGCCAGGAGACGGCGCACGTCCTCGACCGGTACGCCACCGGCTCGCAGGATCTGCGGAGGTGAGCTGGCGCAGTCGACGATCGTGCTCTCCACACCGATCGGGCAGGGGCCGCCGTCGAGGATCACGTCACGCCGCGGATCGAGCCGTTCGGCCAGGTCGCGAACCACGTGATCGGCGGTGGTCGGGCTCACAGCGCCGAACCGGTTTGCCGATGGTGCCGCCAGTCCGACACCGGTCCGCTCGATCAGCTGCAGCGCCATGGGATGGGCCGGGACACGCAGGGCAACGGTGTCGAGCCCGCCGGTGACGACGTCCAGGACATCTGACCTACGTCGAACGATCACCGTCAACGGACCCGGCCATGCGGATTCGGCGAGCCGTCGAGCTGATGTCGGGACGTCGGAGGCCCAGTCGTCGAGTTGATCGGCGGAGTTCAGGTGGACGATCAGCGGGTGGTCCGCAGGACGACCCTTCAACTCGAAGATCCGCGCAACGGCCTCGGCATTCGTTGCATCTGCAGCCAGGCCGTAGACGGTTTCGGTCGGTATCGCCACGAGGCCACCGGCGCGGATCGCAGCCACGGCACGGTCGACGTCGGTGGTGACGAGATCGCTCGGCGTCATCGCTCGTCGTCAGTTGGCATCGTGGAATTCGTGGGCAGCATCGAAGAACCCGCACGACTCGGTGGTGGCGAAGTGGTCCACGTTGCGCAACGTCTCACAGCGACCGTCCGGAAAGGCCGCGGCCAGCCCGTCGCCCGGGTACACGAAGTCCTGGTCGCCGACGACGACCAGGACCGGACACGGAACCGAGGCACATCCGTCCGGCGTGATCTCGGACGACGGCGGTCGCTTCATGACGGCGGTGAGTGCGGCGATGTCGTTGCCCGGCTGGCTGGCGTACTGGGTGAAGAGCCGCACGGTGTTCTCGAGCGTCGAGGGGTCTCCGCCGGCAGCAACTGTTTCCAACCCCGCAACGATCGCCGCAGTGCCGGACTCGTCGCGGTCGAAGATGTTCTGTCCGATACCCGCCATCACGATCCGGTTGAAGCGGTGAGGTTGAGCGATGGCGAGCCGGAGCAGCGTCATCGCACCCAGCGAGAAGCCGATGGCGTCGACGGGCCCGTCGGGGAGCGCGTCGACGATTCGTTCGGTCAGATCGGCATAGGCCTCGGAGTCGTGCGGCTTCGGCGCCGTGCCGTGTCCGAGAAGATCGATACCGATCACGTCCAACCCTGCATCCTCCAGCAGTGCGGTGAACCCGCTGCGCTGCCACGTCGACTCGAACGAACCGCCCCAACCGTGCACGAGGACGACAGGCGGCGCGAGTTGAGAGGTCATGCAGGCGCCAGGCTAGGCCCTAGCCTGTGCTCGCTCGACAAGCGAGTGGAGTCGGCGAGCCCAGTGCGGGCCGACCGACCTGAGGAGGAACCCATGCGCATGCTTCACCCCGAACCGGGCTTCGACCTGACCTACAGCGACGTGTTCATGGTGCCGAGCCTGTCCGATGTCCCGTCGAGAATGAGCGTGAACCTGCGGACCCCCGACGCGATCGGGACGACCATTCCGCTGGTGGTGTCGAACATGACGGCGGTCGCCGGACGGCGGATGGCCGAGACAGTCTCCCGGCGTGGCGGCATCGCGATCCTGCCCCAGGACATCCCCGTCGACGTCGTGGCCCGGGTGATCGACTACGTCAAGCGGTGTCACACCGTGTTCGAGACTCCGATCACGCTCGGACCCGACGCCACGATCGCCGAGGCACTGTCATTGATCCACAAACGGGCCCACGGTGCGGTCGTGGTGGTCGACGACGGTGTTCCTGTTGGAGTCTTCACCGAACGCGATGGTGATGGATTCGACCGGTTCACACAACTCGTGAACGTGATGAGTTCCACCCTGCACATCCTCAGCCCCGACATCGATCCCGCTGCGGCCTTCGATCATCTCGGCCGCAACCGCCTCCGTGTCGCACCGGTCGTCGACGATGGTCGCCTGCTCGGTGTCATCACCCGCGAGGGCGCGCTGCGATCGACGATCTACGAACCCGCGGTCGACGTCGATGGCCGACTGATGGTCGGTGTGGCGGTCGGGATCAACGGGGATCCGGCGGCACGAGCGAAGGAGCTGCTCGGTCACGGTGCGGATGTGCTGGTGATCGACACGGCGCACGGACACCAGACGCGAACGCTGCACGCGATCGAGGCGGTGCGTTCCGCCCTGCCCGACGCGAAGATCGTCGCCGGCAACGTCGTCACCGCCGATGGAACCCGCCAGATCATCGAGGCCGGCGCCGACGTCGTGAAAGTCGGCGTTGGTCCAGGTGCGATGTGCACCACTCGCATGATGACCGGGGTCGGTCGACCGCAGTTCTCGGCGGTCCTCGAGTGTGCCGAGGAAGCGAACCGGTTCGGGCGGCACATCTGGGCAGATGGGGGAGTGCGCTTCCCACGCGATGTCGCGCTCGCTCTCGCCGGCGGTGCAGCGAGCGTGATGTTCGGATCGTGGCTGGCAGGCACCTACGAGTCGGCCGCTGACACCTTGCGCGATCCTGACGGCAGGCTCTACAAGGAGAGTTTCGGCATGGCGTCGAATCGTGCGGTCAAGCACCGAGCGCGTGAGGACCACGGGTTCGAGCGTGCACGCAAGGAGCTGTTCGAGGAAGGCATCAGCACGTCGCGCATGTATCTCGATCCCGAACGACCGAGTGTGGAGGACATCATCGACCAGATCGTGGCCGGCCTTCGCTCGGCCTGCACGTATGCGGGCGCCGACTCGATCCCTGCGTTCCACGATCGTGCCGTGGTCGGCGTACAGAGCGTTGCCGGCTACGACGAGGGACGGCCGCAGGGGGTCTCGTGGTGAGCGCCGCTGTGTCCGACGTCGACACGCCGCCGGTGATCGTCGCCATCGACGGGCCGGCCGGTGCCGGAAAGAGCACGGTCGGGCGCGCCGTCGCCGTCCGGCTGGGGCTGGACTATCTCGACACCGGGGCGATGTACCGGGCGGTCACGTTCGCTGCCCTGCGACGTGGGATCGACCCGTCCGACGAGGACGACATCGCGGTGTTGGCGATCGAGGTCGAGATGACCCTCGACGACTCTTCGGTGACGGTCGACGGCGTGGATGCCACCGTCGAGATCCGTGGGCGCGAGGTGACCGCAGCGGTGAGCGCCGTTGCCGCCAACGCACGGGTTCGCGCCGAGCTGGTGCGGCGTCAACGCTCGTGGGTGTCGACGCACCGCGGTGGTGTCGTGGAGGGTCGTGACATCGGGTCGGTCGTGTTCCCGGATGCCACGTTGAAGTTGTTCGTCACGGCGTCACCGCGTATTCGCGCGGAGCGACGGGTCGCAGAGATCGGCGGCGACGTGTCCGAGGTCGAGGCGTCGATCATCGAGCGTGACCGAAAGGACTCGACTCGAGCCGACAGCCCGTTGACCGAGACATCCGACGCCGTCGTGGTCGACACCACCAACCTGTCGATCGATGAGGTGGTCGCGCGGATCTTGGACCTGATGCCGGCGTGACCAAGCCGGTGACCCGCCTCGCGTCGTACTCGCGTGCGAGCATGCTCGCCTACCGGGTGTTCCGCTCGTCCGCATGCTGGTTCACGCAGGCGTTCACCCGGATGCACATCGACGGTCGTGAGCGCCTACCGCAGGCCGGTGCCTATGTGCTCGCTCCGGTGCACCGCAGTTATGTCGATACGCCGATCGTCGCGTGCATCAGCACCCGCCGCATCCGGTTCATGGGCAAGCAGGAGATCTGGAAGTACCCACGCCTCGGCTGGCTCTTCTCGGCGCTCGGGGCCTTCCCCGTCAACCGTGGGACCGCCGATCGTGAGGCGCTCTCGCGATGTCTCACGGTGCTCGAGGGTGGTGAGCCACTCGTGCTGTTTCCCGAAGGTGAGCGCAAGGACGGCCCGCGGATCCACCCGTTGTTCGGCGGCGCCGCGTTCCTGGCGGCCCGCGCCGGTGTTCCGATCGTGCCGGTCGGCATCGGCGGCTCGGCGAGGGTGATGCCCCGACACGCCAAGATGATCCGCCCGAAAAAGGTGCACGTGGTCATCGGTGAGCCGATCGTCGTCGAGGTCGGCGAGTCGGGACGAGCTTCGCGCACAGCGCTCGCCGAGGCGTCCGAGCGCCTGTCATCGGAGTTGCAGCGCCTCTTCGACCTCGCCGAAGCCCGCGTCGGCTAGGAACGTAAACGAAACTGAGGGGTCCCTGACCCCTCAGTTCATTCGGTGAGGAATGCTTGCAATGCGGCGGTCAAGTGGCTGGGGTCGTCAGCGCCGCAGAGCTCTCGGGCGGAGTGCATCGAGAGCTGAGGTACGCCGACGTCGACCGTCGCGATGCCGAGACGTGTTGCGGTGATCGGGCCGATCGTCGAGCCACACGGCATGTTGTTGCGTGACACGAACACCTGCCACGGGACACCCGCCCGCTCGCACGCGCGCTGGAACATCGCCGCCGTGTCGCTGGATGTGGCGTAGCGCTGGTTGGAGTTGACCTTGATCGCCGGACCCGCATTGACCAGCGGACGGTGTCCGGGCTCGTGGCGTTCGGGATAGTTCGGGTGGACTGCGTGCGCATTGTCGGCGGACACGCACGTGGACGCCGCCATCGAGCGAGCGAGGTCGTCGGCGGTCCCGCCGCGTGCCGCAACGATCCGCGACAACACCGATTCGAGGAGCGGGCCGCCGGCCCCGGAGCTGCTCGACGAGCCCACTTCCTCGTGGTCGGTGAACACGGTGACAGCGATGTGGCCAGTTGGCGCCGAGGCATGAAGCGCTCGTGTCGCAGCCCAGCACGACACCTGGTTGTCGAGTCGTCCGGAGGCGAGCAGCGAGTGGTCGGCGCCCATCACCACAGCGCCCTGCACGTCGTACAGGCACAGTTCCCACCATGCCGGTTCGCTCGACATCCCGCCGACGTCGCGTACCCACTCTGCGAAATCTCCCGGCGTCGATGTTCCGACACCCCAGACCGGGGTCAGGTGCTGCTGGGTGTCGAGGGCGAGCCCGCCGCCGTTCACGTCACGATCGAGATGGACCGCCAGCTGTGGCACCCGGGCCACTGGCTCGGCGACGTTAAGCATCGACACCGATCCGTCGGCACCGATGACTCGTCCGGCGATCCCGAGGTCACGGTCGAGCCAACTGTTGTTCAAGATTCCGCCGTACACCTCGACGGCGAGTTGCTTCCAGCCGAGGAGTCCGGTGTCCGGTCGCGGCTTCACGCGCAGGCAGGGGGAATCGGTGTGTGCTCCGACGAGGCGGAACGGGGCATGCGGCGGCAACGGTTCGGTGGGTAACCGCCAGGCAACGATCGCGCCGGAGCGCACCACGTACCCAGTGTGTGGGATGTCGGTCCACGCCGCGGTCTCGTCGAGCCGGACGAATCCGTCGAGTCGATCGATCGTCGACTCGACCACATGCCACGGCGACGGCGACGCGTCGAGGAAGTCGATCAGGTCGGTCGTGTTGTCGGTGATCATCGGGGTGGTCATAGCTCAGCCCTTCGCTCAACCATCGCTCAACCCTGCTGGAACAGACCCATCGGCAGGCCGGTGCCTCGCAGATGGCTGGTCTCGTTGACGGTCACGATCGAGCGTTCGCCGCTCGACGCTGCGGCAATTCGGTTGATCGACGTGTAGTTCGGATAGAAGAACCCGCGTGCGAACTCGCCGAGGCCCAGCACGTGCGACAGGTAGCCGTTGATGACGCCCCCGTGGCACACGACGGCGACCTTCTCGCCCCGATGATCGTCGACGATCGTTTCGAACGCCTGGAGCACTC
This sequence comes from Actinomycetes bacterium, assembly GCA_031426215.1. Taxonomy (GTDB): domain Bacteria; phylum Actinomycetota; class Acidimicrobiia; order Acidimicrobiales; family Ilumatobacteraceae; genus Sva-07. The sequence continues at coordinate 12,190 of JANPKU010000044.1, read as the reverse complement.
GCGCTCGGAAGTCGGCTTCGGACTCGTCGGACGACCACTCGCCGGAGAGCATGGCCTGCCATCGTGGATCGTTGGCCGCCTTGAGCTCCTCGACGGGGACGTACTCGGGGCTGTTCTGATCCCATTCGGCGACCCCTGGTGAGATCCGGATCTGGGTGTCGAGCGCAGCCGCCAGGGGCGCAGCGGTCTCCAGTGCCCTCGCCATCGGGCTCGCGTAGACGGCGTCGATCTGCTCGGACTCGAGGTAGCGAGCCAGGTGTTGCGCCTGCTCGCGACCCTGCGGGGCGAGTTCCGGGTCGGCCACGCCTTCAGTGAGTTCTCGTCGCACGGGCAGACCGTGACGGATGATCAGCAGTTCCATTGTGAGATAGACAAGCAGATATGACGGGACGAACGAAGATCGTGGCAACCATCGGGCCGGCGAGCAACTCGGCCGAGGTGATCGGTCGACTGATGGACGCTGGCACCGACGTGATGCGCTTGAACCTGAGCCACGGTTCGATCGAAGGTCATCTCGAGGTGCTCGCCCTCATCCGTGAGGTGGCCACCGAACGTGGTTGCCGGGTTGCGGTACTCGCCGATCTGCCCGGACCCAAGATCCGGACGGGTGCGTTCCCGGAGGGCGGTATTCGTCTGGTCCCCGGCGAGCTCGTGCAGCTCGCGAGTGGCACGGGACCGAGCGATGAGCGCCGTATCAACGTGGCGTATCCGACGTTGCTCGAGGATCTCACCGTCGGTGCACGTGTGCAGCTCGGTGACGGAGCGATCGCCATGCGGGTCCTGGCGATCGGCGAGGACCATGCGACCGCCCAGCTGGAGACCGGGGGAGAGGCCAACGGGCGCCCTGGTGTCCACCTGTCGTCGGACAACTTGCGCCTGCCGTCACCGACCGCACGCGACCTCGTGCTCGCCGAGGCGGTCGCCTCAGCCGGCGTCGAGTTCGTCGCGGTGTCGTTCGTGCGATCGCCAGACGACATCGAGCAGGTCCGCGCCGTCGTCGGCGATCGGGCGCTGATCGTGGCCAAGATGGAGACCCGTGCCTCGGTCGAGTACCTGCACGAGATCGTCTCAGCGTCTGACGTCGTCATGGTTGCTCGCGGTGACCTCGGTATCGATTGCCCGATCGAAGATGTGCCGCACCTCCAGAAGCGGATCGTTCGCCACTGCGTCGAGGCCGGGGTCCCGGTGATCACCGCCACGCAGATGCTCGAGTCGATGATCACCGCACCATCGCCCACCCGGGCGGAGGTCAGCGACGTCGCCAACGCCGTGTTCGACGGCACCGACGCCGTGATGCTCTCCGGCGAGACGGCGATCGGGCACGACCCGGCGGGGGTGGTGCGAACGATGTCGACCATTGCCGAGCGGGCAGAGTCGGAAGCGTCGTATCGGCAATGGGCCGACCGGCTCGGACGTGTGCAACGTCTGTCGCATCACGAGAACATGTCGAATATCGATCGGATCACCGCCGCGCTCACCCACGCAGCGTCTCAGGCAGCCATCGACGCCGATGTGTCGGCAATCCTTTGCTGCACACGCAGCGGTCGCACGGCCAGGGCGATGGCACGCTTCCGTCCGGCGGCACAGATGATCGGGCTGTCGCCGCACCCAGAGGTCGTGCGAGCAATGTCGCTGAGCTGGGGTGTCACCCCGATCGAGGTCGATCTGTACGGCTCGACCGACGAAATGGTCTGGTACGCAGTCGAGACGGCGTTGCGAGCAGGACTGATCGCGTCTGGCGATCGCGTCCTGGTGCTCGCTGGAGCACCCGATCCGAATCGCGAGCGCCCAGCCGATGCGGCGACCGATGTCCTGCGCATCGTCAGCGTCGACTGATGAGTGCATCGGTGTGGTCGGAGATTGCCGGCGACCCGGCGGCCCCACTCGTGGTGGTGATACACGGTTCGATGGATCGTTCGGCCGGTCTGTTGCGACTCAGTCGGCGGCTCGACGCTTCCTCGCGCGTGCTCCGCTACGACCGTCGCGGGTACGGGCGCTCTGCCGACGTCGGGCCTCCGTGGACGGTCGACGCCAACATCGACGACCTCGAAGCCCTGCTGTGCGCCGTCACGCCGGAGCCGGCGGTGCTGTTCGGCCACAGCTTCGGTGGCAATGTCGCCCTCGGTCTCGCAGCCCGTCGCCCGGAACTCGTGGGTTCCGTCGTGGTGTTCGAAACTCCGTTGTCGTGGCTCGATTGGTGGCCGGGCAACTCGGCGGGCGCCGCCGCGATGGCGATGGACGATCCCGGTGACGCAGCCGAGGCATTCATGAGGCGCCTCGTCGGCGATGCCGTGTGGGAACGTCTGCCGGCGACGAAGCAGGCCGAGCGGCGTTCTGAAGGCGCAGCGATGGTTGCCGAGCTGGCCGATCTCCGCCGGACTGCGCCGTGGGACGCAGCCCGCATCAGTGCCCCGGTCCTCGCCCTCTTCGGCGAGCACGCCGGCGCTCATCATCGACGCGCAATGAGCGGGTTGCCCGACATGATCGCCGGCTGTCGCTCGGTGATGGTGCCGGAGTCGGGCCACGCCGGGCCGCACACGCACGCCGACAGCGTTGCCGCATCGATGTCGGAGTTCCTGGCGTCGCTCAGCGGCGACTCGGTCGCAGTCGCCGACTGATCACCAGTGACGACACCGAGACCACCGCTGCCACCGCAGCCAGACCAGCAGCGCCGTTGATGCCGTGGATGCCATAGAGCCATCCGCCGAGCACGGCGCCGCTCGCCCGGGCCACGGTGCCGACCGCATTGCCAACGGCGAGTGTCGAACCACGTGCGTCGGGCATCGACTCGCTGACCAGCGACAGTGATACGACGAAGGCGAGTTCGAAGCCGAAGAGGAACACCACGAGCCCGCCGATTCCCATCCAGAGCTGGTCGTCGGCGCTCACCATCAACGCCAAGCCGACCAGCAGTGTCGCGAGACCGCCGAACGTCGTACGGAGCTTTCCGAGGCGGTCGGCGAAGGCGGCGCTCCCGAGGCTGGAGGTGAGTTCGGTGGCACCGAACAGCATGGCGACGGCACCGATGCCACCGGTCGACACCCCGAATGCGTCGTCGAGCCAACTCCCGGAGATCACGAACACCGACAATCCGGCCATTGCAATGGTCGCCGAGCCGACCATCACGAGCCATGCCCGAGCGTTGATCGAGGCGGGTGGCGTCGCACCATCGACCGATTCGTTGCCATCGAGGGCCCGTACGGGCACGTGCGCCGGCAAGGTCGCCGCCACCAGCACCGCGGCGAGGACGCAGGCGATCGCGATGGCGACGAACGGCCCGCGCCAACCGAATGCGTTGATCAACAGCGCGACGACCGGAGCTCCCGCCAGCAGCGCAATCGCCCACGATGTCTCGTACAGGCCGAGCGACCGGGCGCGCCAGCGGTAGTCGACGCGATGGCTGATCCACGCCTGTCCGGCAACGCTGAGGTTCGCCACGCCGAGCACCAGGATGAAGAACGCAACGGCGAAGGTGGCCAAGGTGCCCGCGAGTGCGAGGACCGCTGATGCGCCGACGAGGCCCAGTGCGCCGATCATCACGGCGCGTTCGCGTCCGCGGTCGAGGTGGCGGCCGACGAAGATCGTCGACAGTCCTGCGGTCTCGCCGACGCCGAGCACCGTGGTCAGCTGGGTGGTGGTGGCCCCGAAGGCACGTTCGAGCGTGGGGAGGAACGGTGGGATCCAGCGCAGGGCGACGTTGACCACGGTCTTGGCTGCGGTCAGGCGCGCCAGAGTTCGGCCGTCGACGCCGGATCGGTTCTCGACGACGTCGAACTCGACGTCGGACGTGTCAGCCACCGCTCGACGAACTCTCCGAACGGGGGTCCGAGATGGGCACCGTGATGCCGAAGAACGAGCAGTCGGTGTCGACGATGACCACCTCGGTCCCTGCACGCTCGAAGCTGTCCTGCACCTTGTCGGCACAGTCCTGGAGGGAAACCCGCTGCGTCCAGAACGCGAACGCCAGCACGGCGAGCAGCACGGCCACCGTGAGTTTCTGGACGATCGACTTCATGATCCAGAACGACACCACCGCACCCGCCGCCAGAGCAATCGCCGTGACGATGGCGATCGTCCTCGCGTCATCGAGGGTCAGTGCGAACATCGGGTCACTGTAGGCCGCACCCCGGTCCGTCCCCTACGATCCCCAGCCGTGACCGACCACCCGATCAACATGTCGTCGGGCCTCCCGACCACCGTCATTCCCGCTGCCGACGCCGAGCTGTCGCGTCGTCTCGCCGCTGCGATCGAGCTCCCGCTCGAGACCCGCCGAGATGCGGTTGCCGGCATCGTGGCGTCGTCGCCGCGTTTCCTCGACGGCTGGGCGGAACTCGGCGATCTCGGACGTGACGACATCGAGCGATATGCGGCCTATCGCGTCGGCTATCACCGTGGCCTCGACACGCTGCGAGCCAACGGATGGAGGGGGAGCGGCTACGTCCGCTGGTCCGAGCCGACCAACCGCGGGTTCCTGCGTTCGCTGCGCGGCCTCGGCGACATGGCCGCCGAGATCGGCGAGACCGACGAAGCCGAACGCTGTCACACGTTCCTGCTCCAACTCGACCCGACGGGGATCCCCGCTGACTGAGGGGATCGGGCCAATGGTCGGCGTCGTGCTCACCGGCGGGGCAAGCCGACGCATGGGGCGCACCAAGGCCCTCATCGAGATCGACGGTGTCCCGATGGCGGTGCGAGTCGCAAACGCACTTCGCTTCGCCGGCTGTGCGAGCGTGCTCGGCTACGGCGGTGACCCCGACGAGCTCGCATCGCTCGATCTCCCGATCCAAGCCGATCGGTACCCCGGAACCGGACCACTCGGGGGTGTGCTCGGTGCGCTGGAATTCCTGGACGACCAGGACCCCCGGCCCGATGGTGTGTTCGTCGTCGCATGCGACTTGCCGGCGCTGACGGGCACCGATCTTGCAGACATGATTGCCGTTGCCGGTCGTCGACCAGATTGCGACGTGGTCGTGGCTCGCACGTCATCGATCGAGCCGACGTGTGCGATCTGGAGGCTGTCGGCCATCGAGCAGCTTCGTCGTTGCTTCGACGACGGCGAGCGCGCCCTCCATGTGGCGATCCGGCACGTCGAGTCGTTCGAAGTCCAGGTGAAAACTGCGGCGTTGCGCAACATCAACACCCCCGAGGAACTCGGTGGGTACCCTTGACGCCGTGACAGCTCGGGAGATCTCAGTCCAAGACCTGGCCGCTCTCGGGGTGTCGGCGAGCGTGATCGATGTCCGCGAACCCGCCGAATGGGCTCAGGGACACATCGGTCATGCGACGCTGGTGCCGCTCGCCACCGTGCCGGGCAACCTCGAGCGGTTCGATGGTGATCCCACCTACGTCGTCTGCCACTCGGGCGGTCGGTCCGCCCGGGCCTGCGAGTTCCTCGGTACGCAGGGACGCAACGTGGTGAACGTGACCGGTGGGATGGTGGCGTGGGCGGACGCCGGCCTCGAGGTGTCTACGGATGGTGGATCGGGCGTCGACGGTGGCTGAGGCGAGGATCACGTACCGCTGGATCGAGCAGCAGGCCGACCTCGACGAACTCATCGCCGAGTTGCTCGCCGAGCCGCGTTACGCGCTCGATACCGAGTTCCACCGTGAGCGGACCTATTTCCCGAAGCTCGCACTCGTGCAGGTCGCCTGGCGCACGGTGCACGGTCAGCAGTTGGCGCTCGTCGACCCGCTCGCCGTCGACGTCACACCCTTCTCCAAGCTCTTCGCATCCGACTCGCTGTGCGTGATACACGCAGCTCAGCAAGACCTCGACGTCCTCACCCACGCCGTCGGCTCGGTCCCGACGAACATGTTCGACACGCAACTCGCCGCCGGATTCGTCGGGTACGGGACGCCATCGTTGGTCTCGCTGCTCCAGGGCGAGATCGGCATCTCACCGCCGAAGGGTGACCGGCTCACGGATTGGCTTCGACGACCGTTGACCGACAGCCAGTGCCAGTACGCGGCGGCCGACGTCGAGTACCTGCTCGAAGTGCACGAACGGTTGGTGGCGCAGCTCGCCGAAGCGGGGCGCCTGGCCTGGGCGGAGGATGCTTGCGAAGAGCTGCGGATCCGTCCGACCAGCGGGTCGGCGCCCGACGACGCCTGGCTGCGCTTGAAGGATGCTCGTTCGCTTCGGCCCAGCGCCCGTGCTGTCGCCCAGAGCCTTGCAGGGTGGCGTGAACGCCGGGCGATGCGAACGGATGTGCCGGTGCGCCAGGTGTTGCCGGATCTGGCGATCCTGGGGATCTCTCAGCGTGCCCCGTCGTCCGTCAAGGAGTTGGCGCAGGCTCGCGGCGTCGACGAGCGACACTCGCGCGGTGCGATCGCCGAGGAGATCCTCGATGCGGTGCGAGCGGCCAAGGGCAATTCGACTCCATCGCCGCCCCCGTCGGTGGACGATCTCGACCGCAACATGCGTCCGGCGGTGACCCTGGTGTCGGCCTGGGTGGGCCAACTCGCCCGGGACGAACGACTCGACCCGACGCTGCTCGCCACCCGGGCAGACATCGTGGCGTTCCTGCGTGGCGATGACGATGCGCGACTGGGCGTGGGCTGGCGCAACGAACTGGTCGGCGACGGCATTCGCCGTCTGGTCGGCGGTGAGGCGGGCCTCACCTTCGATCCTGAGGGCCGCCTGCGGCTCCATTCGGTCTCCGACTGACGTTCTCGGCCGCTGGTGGGGGCGTCGATCGAGGCCTGTGGGACAATTCGTCACATCCAGAGAAATCACCTGGTGGCGCCGCTAGCGTGAGCGCCCAATGTCAGCTTTCTAGAGTGTGGGAGCCCTGTCGTGAAGAAGGGTCGTCATCGCCGGTTCGAAGAGGCGAGAAAACTGAAGCAGTCCGGACCCGGAGCCTTTGATCTCGGCTTTGGCGACCGTTCCGCTCCATCGGAGCCGAGTGGCGGTGGTGACGACGACGAGTACGCGGCGCTCGCCGAGAAGTACGGTGTCACCTTCGACGACGACGACGACCAAGACGACTGATTGCTTACCTCCGGCGGACTGCCGGGTGGGGGAGCGGCACCCAGTTCTGGCGCTCGAGTTGCCTGACCATCGTCGCGTAGATCGCTGCTCCGACCAGTTCGACGATGTCGTCCTTGGCCGACACGTAGAGCGGTTCGCTGCCGACGAAAGCGTCGGGCTCCTCGGTGCACCACCATCCGAAGTCGTCGCCGCCCTCCCCCCAGTCGCGCCGTTTCCACTCTCGTAACCGCGACGTCAGGTGCCCGGACTCGTCGGTGGAGTGCTCGAGCCGGATCGGCACCTGCCAGCACACCGACGGCTTCCAGTCCATCGGGCGTTCTCCGGCCTCGAGCGCGGCGATGTGGAGTGAACATCCGACGCCACCCTCGAAGCCGACTCGGTTGAGGAAGATGCAGGCATCGTCGACGAGCCGCGTGACCGTGGTCGGGTTGCCGGAATCATCAGGGTCGCCGTCACGCAAATACCCCTTCTTCTTCATCTTCGAGTGGAACTGCATGTGGCGGGGTTCGAGACGCTCGACGTACTGCTCGAGGTTCTTCACGTCGTCGGCGTCGGCGAAGTGGGCGCCGTAGCTGCAACAGCCCATCTGCAGCTCGGGTGCGGGTTCGTCGAGGATGCCTTTGCACCCACACCCGTAGATGCACGTGTAGTTCGATCTCAGGTACGTGGCATCGAACACCCAGGTCCGGTGCTCGTCGGGATCTTCGAAGCTGATCCATTCGTGCAGGTCATCGGGAGGATGGTCCGGCGGATCGGTCGGGTGGGTGTCGGCGCGTCGGCTACTCACTCGGGAGCAAGCTACCGGCGTCGATAGGCTCGCCCGGGATATGACCGTCCCGATGAACGCCGACCAACTGCGCGACTCCTTCCGCGACTTCTTCGCTGCGAAGGACCACACCGTCGTGCCGTCGGCGAGCCTCATCCCGCACGACCCGACCGTGCTCTTCAACGTGGCCGGGATGCTGCCGTTCAAGCCGTACTTCGTCGGCGACGAACAGCCGCCGTACCTCCGCGCCGTGAGTTCGCAGAAGTGCGCTCGTGCGGGCGGCAAGCACAACGACCTCGATGATGTCGGGCGCACCAAGCGACACCTCGTGTTCTTCGAGATGCTCGGGAACTTCAGCTTCGGCGACTACTTCAAGGAGTCGGCGATCCCGTGGAGCTGGGAGCTCGTCACCGGTGATCCGGCGAAGGGCGGCTGGGGATTCGACGGCGACCGACTGTGGATCACGGTCCACGAGTCCGACGACGAGGCCGAAGCGATCTGGCACGAGATCGTCGGTGTGCCGATGGAACGCATCCAGCGCCTCGGCGACAAGGACAACTTCTGGCAGGCGGGCGATACGGGACCCTGCGGCCCGTGCAGCGAGATCCACATCGACCGCGGGCCGTCGTTCGGCCCGGAGGGTGGCCCGCTGGGCGATCCGGCCGGTGACCGCTTCATGGAGTTCTGGAACCTCGTGTTCATGCAGTTCGATCAGGCGCCTGACGGCTCGCGATCACCGCTGCCCAAGCCGTCGATCGACACCGGTGCCGGACTCGAACGCATTCTCGCCCTGCTGCAGGGTGTCGACTCGGTGTGGGAGACCGACTTGATGCAACCGTTGATCGACGAAGCGTGCTCGATCACCGGGAAGTCGTACCGCGTCGGCGACTACGACGACCGTGACAGCTTCGCGATGCGGGTGCTCGCCGAGCACGCCCGCTCAGGAGCGATGCTCGTAAACGACGGCGTGTTCCCGTCGAACGAAGCCCGCGGTTACGTCCTGCGCCGCATCATCCGTCGAGCCGTTCGCTACGCCTACCTGCTCGGCACCGAGTCACTCGTGATGCCCCGTCTCACCGAGACCGCCATCGAGGTGATGGGCACCGCATACCCGGACATCGTGAAGAACCGGGACTTCGTCGTCAGCGTGATGACCAAGGAAGAGGAACGTTTCCGTCAGACGCTCAAGCACGGCCTCGGCATCCTCGACGGCGAGCTCGAGTCGAATCCGACCGAGTTGTCCGGCTCGACGGCGTTCCTGCTGCACGACACCTACGGGTTTCCGTTGGAGCTCACCCAGGAGATCACCGGCGAACGCAACGTCGTGGTCGACCTCGCAGGCTTCAGTACCGAGATGGCTGCCCAGCGTGATCGAGCCAAGTCTGCGCAGAAGGGGGCGGGCGACGGAGTTGATCTCGACGCGTACCGCGACGTGCTCGAGCAGTTCGGCATCACCGAGTTCGTCGGGTACGCCGACGAGACCTCCGAGAGCCGTGTGCTCGCTGTCGTCCCCGTCGAGGTCGCGGGTGACGACACGGGACTGGTCGACGTGTTCCTCGATCGAACACCGTTCTACGCCGAGTCCGGCGGCCAGATCGGCGACACCGGCACCATCGTCACCGACACCGGTACTGCGCAGGTACTCGATGCCACGTTCGCGTTGCCGAACCTGCGTCGACACCGAGCCCGCATCGAGGGTCAGATCACCCCCGGTCAGATCGCGACAGCGGCCATCGACAGCGAACGGCGTGGCGCCATCCGGCGCAACCACACCGCCACCCACCTCTTGCACCACGCGCTGCGACAGGTGCTCGGTGATCACGTCAAGCAAGCCGGCTCGATGGTCGGTCCCGATCGCCTCCGCTTCGACTTCAGCCATTACGAGGCCGTCACCGACGACCAGGTGGCGGAGATCGAGCGCTTGGCGAACGCCGAGACGCTCGAGAACACGCCGACGCGCATCTTCGAGACCACCAAGGACGAGGCCGAGGCACTCGGAGCGATCGCGTTCTTCGGCGACAAGTACGGCGACATCGTCCGAGTGCTCGAAGCCGGGTCGTCGATCGAGCTGTGTGGTGGCACCCACGTGCGTGCCACCGGCGACATCGGCACCATCAAGGTGGTGAACGAGTCGTCGATCGGGTCCAACCTGCGTCGCATCGAGGCCGTCACCGGGACGGCCAGCGTCGCGCTGCTGCAGCGCGACGAGCAACTGATCGCCGACGCCGCCCGCCTCGTCGGCTCGTCGTCCGACGACCTGCTGGTCGGTGTGCAGCGACGACTCGACGAGACCAAGGCGCTGCACGACGAGATCAAGGCGCTGCGGGCCCAGCTCGCGATGGGACGGGCCGGAGAGCTGGCTGCGATCGCGCACGAGGGCGTGCTGGTCACCCAGGTCGACGGTCTCAGCTCAGGTGATCTCCGCGAGCTGGCCATCGCGGTGCGCCAGCAGCCCGGCATGCGGCTCGTGGTGTTGATCGGTGAGACCTCCAGTGGGGGCGTCGGACTCGTGGCGGCGGTCGACGCTGTGAGCGGGTGGACCGCATCCGAGCTGCTCAAGGATGCCGCACGTGCGGTGGGTGGTGGCGGTGGCGGAAAGGGCGACATCGCAACCGCCGGCGGCAAGGACGTCGCAGGCATCCCGACAGCGCTGGAGCTCGCCTCTCAGGCCGCGGCGGGCTTGGTCGCCGCCACCACGTGAGGCGTCCGCCGGGTGTGCGCGCACTCGGGATCGACCTCGGCTCGAAACGCATCGGTATCGCCGTGAGCGACACCTCGGGCACGATCGCGTCAGCGCTCACCACCGTGCACCGATCGTCGTCGCGCCGACACGATCACGCAGCGATCGCGAAGCTGGTCCGTGACGAGGAGGCAGAACAGGTCGTGGTCGGGCTTCCACTGTCGCTCGATGGCAGCACGGGACCTGCCGCGCGCTCTGCCGAGACCGAGGCGAAGCAGTTGGCTAGCGTTGTCGGCGTGCCGGTCACCATGTACGACGAACGATTCACCACGGTGACGGCCGAACGCGGCATGTTCGAAGCGGGCCTCGACGCCCGCCAGCGCCGCAAGGTGGTCGACAAGGTGGCGGCGGCCGTGATGTTGCAGGCGTGGCTCGATCATCGAGCCGGAACCTGGACGGGTGAGATCGACTCATGACCCAACTCGACCCGCTCCTGCCGGAAGCCCAGATCGATCCTGATTCGCGCCCCGCGGTCGACTGGTCGAGCGATCCCTGGGATGCCACCGATGAGACCGGGTCGGTCGAGCGTCTGCGCGGCCAGCGTCGATCACTCAAATGGTTGATCTGGGTCTCGATGGCACTCGCGGTGGTCGCGATCTTGGCTGCCGGTGCCGTCGGATGGTGGTACCTGGGCAAGATCAACCCGGAGGGAGCTCCCGGCGACGTGGTGAGCTTCACGGTGAACGAAGGTGACGATCTCGAGTCGATCGCGCTTCGTCTCGCCGACGAAGGTCTGGTCTCGGATCCAGGGATCTTCGAGTGGTACGTCGAACGCGAGGGGGGCCTCGAGCTCATTCCGGGCTACTACGAGATCCGACCGAACGACCACATGGGCAATGTGCTCGGTCGCCTCCGTACCCCACCTGGCCAGACGTATGCCAAAGTGACCTTCCCCGAGGGGTTCACGCTGACGAGGATGGCCGAACGCCTCGACACCACGGTGCCGAGGCTGACCGCCGAGGGATTCATGGGGGCAGCCACCGACCCCACGATCCGGTCGTCGTTCCAACCGATCGGCACTGCGTCGCTGGAGGGGATGCTCTTCCCCGACACCTATCAGGTGTCGAACGCCGAGAGCGAGGGTCAGGTGATCGAGCGGATGATTGCGTTGATGGAGCGGGTAGCCGAGCAAGAGGACATCGTCAACCGGTCTCGTGCACTCGGGGTGACGGAATACGAGGCCCTGATCGTCGCATCGATGATCGAGCGTGAGGCCAAGGTCCCCGAGGACCGGGCAAAGATCGCCACGGTCATCTACAACCGCCTCGGGCTGAGTGCGTTGGACCCCGACAATCCGATCCCGTTGCAGGTCGACGCCACCGTGCTCTACGGACGTGACCAAGCCGGGCTCGATCCTGAACTCCCGTTCTCGGAATTGCGCCAGATCGACGGGCCGTACAACACCTACTCCCGGGCTGGCCTGCCGCCGACCCCGATCGCCGCTCCGGGACGGGCCTCCATCCAGGCGGCGCTCAATCCTGCGCCGAACCCACCGGCGGGCGACCCGATCTGTGCTGAGCTCTCGGATCCGACGTCGTGTGCGTACCTGTATTACGTCATCGCCGACGAGAGCGGCCGCCATGTGTTCGCATCGGAACTGTGGCAGCACGAGCGCAACATCGAGCTCGCCCGAGCGGCCGGGGTGCTGTGACCCAGCGCCGGCTCGCGGCGCTGATCGGGTCTCCGGTTGAAC
>JANPKU010000043.1:0-12424 GCA_031426215.1 Actinomycetes bacterium | reverse complement strand
ACGACGGTCACGGACCACTCACTGACGTAGTGTTCATGCGTGCCAGACTAGTCACAGAATTAGTCACACTCCGGGCCATTCAGCCGGAAACCCGTGCAGGGGCGGTAGCTCAGTCGGTTAGAGCAGCGGACTCATAATCCGTGGGTCGTGGGTTCGAGCCCCACCCGCCCCACCATCATCTAGCTGGGATGATGTGGAACTTCGATCCTCAGGGGAAGCTCGTAAATCGGAACAGGTGCGATTGGCGCCGGCAATGGGTGAGCGTTCGCCGGGCGTGTGGGAGCTTGTGGTGTCAGATGGTCGGGATGTTGTGACCGGCAAGCACCGGCAGGTGAGCCGCACCTTCCGCGGAAATCTTCGTGATGCGAAGAAGGCGCGGACCGAGGTGAGCAAGGGTCGGTCGCCGAACACCATCCCCGGATACGAGCGGGTGTACCGACTTGACATTCGGCCCACGCTCGGGTCGATGCCGGTGACGAAGGTGATGACCAAGACGCTGGTCGACCTCTACGGGCGCACCAAGGACGGGGTCTGTCGGCACGCAGTGTGTACCAGACCCACGCGTGCCTCTCGTCGATGTTCACGCCGGCGTGTCGATGGAGATGGAGCGATTCGAACCCGGCGCAGTGGGCCGAGCCGCCTCCGATTCCGAACATCGCGCCGGAGGTTCCGACGCCGCAGGACATCCGAGCGCTGATCGACGAGGCACGTGGCGCCCGCGTTCGGCAAAACTGACAGCGTGGACACGCTTCGCCACCTAGTCCGCTGAGCCAAGGCCGACCAGCTGTCAGAGCGTCCAGCTCAGCCGGCGGTGTGGGTCGCTTCCCGTCGCTGCCGATGGCTCCTGGGCGCGGGTCAACCGTCGTCGGAGATGCCTCGGTCAACTGGTACCTGCTCCACAAAGTGGTGGACCGCGCTCTTGGACCTGAGCACGTGGACCACCACGTCATGCGCATATCGCGAGATCACCTCGCGTTCGTGTGCAGGTTCCACGTTGCGAGTGCGGAAGATTCGACCGGCCAGGCGCCACTCATCGCGCCACCGGGCCCAGGCCGAGTACTGGCATCCTTCAGGTAACTCACCCGGCATTCGAAACCCGCGCCGGAGCGCTCGGGCCGAACAAAGCCACCATGGCATGTCCAGGACCACGACGGTGTCGGCGCGTTGGATTCGGAGATCGAGCGTTTCGTGGTAGTTGCCATCTGCGATCCATGCGTCGCCAGCGAGCACCGCGTGCTGTTTCTCGCGCCACTCGGACTCGGACGGTGCAACCCAGCCTGGCTTCCAGAATGCGAGATCGAGGTGAACCAACGGCAGACCGGTCTTGTCCGCGAGAGCGACGGCAAGCGTGCTCTTTCCCGACCCGGCCAGACCCGTGACGACGACTCGGCGTCCGATCGCTCCCAGGGATTCGCGCACATCGACAGTGTTACTCGCGAGCGGCATCTACCGTGGCCGGATCGATGAATCCTTCAGTGATCAGGTCGGGGATCAGGCCCTCGGTGCGATTGCTCAGCCACTCGTTGATCGTGGCACGACTCGCTTCGGCATTGCTGGCGAAGTCCAGTGGCACGACGTCGGCGCCGTGATGGGTGGCGAGCAGGTCCACCCATGCCTGTTCGGGTCAGGTCGAAGCTACAAGTTGCCGTGTTCGAGCGCGTCGAGTTCGCGTTCGATCGCAGCGAGCTCCTCTGGCGTGCCTTGAACCTTGGGGCCGGTGAACCAGTTCTTGCCGCTGAACGCCCAGTACGCCCAGATCGCCAGCGCCGACAGAATGATCAGCGGACCGGTGAAGTTGAAGTTGTTCTGTTTGAAGAATCCGGGGGCGAACTCGTTGCTGTCGTTCCAGAAACCCCAGAACGGCCAGAACAGCGGCGCGAAGAACAACAGGGTGATGAACCCGATCCAGATCAGCGACGTCCATCCGATGATCTGGTGCTTGCCCTTCAGGTTCCACGGGCCGGTTTGGAAATCCGGGTTGGTGAGTCGGAGGTAGATCGGGATGGCGTACGAGATGTACAACCCGATCACACAGATGCCGGTAAGGGCGAAGAAGGCCGTGGAATAACCACCCTTCTGATAGAGCGACAGTGTGCCCACCAACGCCGACAGTGCGATGCCGAGCCATATCGAGTTGGTGGGTGTGCGGGTCTTGGGGTTGATGCGGTGCCAAAACTTCGAGCCGGGGAGTGCTCCGTCACGGCTGAAGGCGTAGATCATCCGACTGTTGGCAGTGACCGACGCCATGCCACAGAAGAACTGTCCCACGATCGCGATGAACACGAGGAACTTGGCCATCTCGGACCCGACCGCCGACGAGATCAGTCTCGGCGCGGCGTTGACCAGGAAGAAGTCACCTTCACCGCCGAAGGCGATCGCGGCGTACGCATCATCGCCCTTCGGGAGCGCAGCGATCATGGCCAGATTGAGGATCAGGGCGGCGATGGCGGACACGTAGATCGCTCGAACGATGGCCTTGGGCGCTTCCGTGCGCGCCCCGACGGTTTCCTCGCTGACGTGTGCCGAAGCGTCGAACCCGGTGATTGTGTACTGGGCCAGGAGCAGGCCGAGTGCGAACAGATACGCCGTGACGAACGCACCCCCGGTCCAGCCGGTCAGACCCTCGGGTGCACGGTCGAACGCTGCGCCGATTCCGCGTGTGTTGTCGGGGGAGATGAACAGAACCCCGGCGATGATCACCACTCCGACCACGTGCCACCACACACTGACGTCGCCGAGTATGCGGACGAGTTCCACCCCGAAGGTGTTCAGCAGACCGTGGACGACGAGCACGATCAGGAAGATCACGAAGATGTTTCTGCTGGTGAGCTCGAATCCGTCGTCGAACATTCGGATGAAGTAGCCGATGAAGATCGACAGGGCATAGTCGACCGATGCGATGACGCCGATCTGGCCGAGCAGGTTGAAGTAGCCGGTGAACCAGGCCCACTTCGCTGGGTTCTTGCGTGCCAGTTTGGCCGACCAGTAGTACAGCCCGCCTGCGGTTGGGTACGCGGAGCAGATCTCACCCATGGACATGCCCACGAGGAGGGCGAAGAAGCCCACGATGACCCACCCCAGGGTGATCACGATGGGGCCGCCGGTGACCATCCCGAGCCAGAAGCTGGTCATCCCGCCTGCGAGAATGGAGATGATCGAGAAGCTGATGGCGAAGTTGCTGAAGCCTCCCAATCCACGTTTGAGTTCCTGGGCGTAACCGAGCTCGTGGAGTTGCGCGCGATCGTCGGCCATCTTCTGGTCGAGCGTCTTGTCTGACATCTGGGTCCCCCGATCGTTGTCCGTGATGTGCTTTTCACCCGGCCGTGGTCTTCCCCCGAGAAATACCCTGACCTCAGACCATTTCATAGCACGCCAGACGGAGCCGACCGCGCACCGTCGGTCGGCCATTCGGACTCAGGCCAGCAGGCCCCGGAGCAGCGCCGCCGTTCCTTCCAGGTGGTCGCTCATCGCCGCCCGTGCCGCCGTTGGGTCGGCACGAAGAATGGCCCGGCCGATGCGCCGATGCTGAGCGTCGGAATGGGTGATGTTGCGGGCAAACACCGGTATCGAAGCCAACAGCTCGTCGAGCCGAGACTGGACGTCGGCCACTGCGCCGGCCACCGACTGGGAACCGCTCAACTCGGCGATCAGGATGTGGAAGCGAGAGTCCTCGACCCGGCGGTTGGGTCCGTCGGCGCTGTCGAGCGCCGCGAGGGCGGCTCGGAGCCGGAGACGTTCCGCCTTGTCGAGCGGCCGCGAGGCGGCCAGCTCGGCTGCGCCCGTCTCCACCACCGAACGGAAGGCGAGCGCGTCGAGCACCTCGTCGGCGCCGAGCGTTCGGGCAACGAGTCGGGGGTCGACGTGCGTTCTCTGGGCTGGGTCGTAGACGACCACGGTTCCGCCCGTCCGGCCTCGGGTGGAGATCACGTAGCCAGCCTGTTGTAGCGCCTTGATCGCCTCACGCAACGTGACCCGGCTGACGTTGAGTTGCACCGCCAATTCGCGTTCGGGTGGAAGTCGCTGACCGGTGGCGACCACACCCATCCGCACCGCGGTTGCCAAACGCTCGACGGTTTGCTCGAACGTGTTGCCGTCCTTGATCGGACGCAGCAACGGGTTGTCGGAGACCATCAGATGCGCTCGAAGTATCGCGCCCGTTCCCACTCGGTGACGGTCTGGTTGAACGCCGACCACTCCGCCTCGGCGTGCACGAGCACGTGCTGATGCACATCTTCACCGAAGCAGGTCACGGCGATCTTGCTGTCCCGCCACAGTTCGATCGCCTCGACGAAGGTGGCCGGGATGCGCCGGAGATCGGTTGCCGTGTAGCCGTTGCCCGAGAACGCAGGGCCGGGTTCGATCTGTTCGGCGATGCCGTACAACCCGCCGGCGATCGTGGCCGCGAACGCGTGGTACGTGTTCGCGTCAGCACCGGGTATGCGGTTCTCGACGCGCATCCCGTTTCCGTGGCCGACCACGCGGAAGCCGAGCGTGCGATTGTCGACGGCCCAGCCGATGCCCGTCGGTGCCCACGAGCCGGGGACGAAGCGCTTGTAGCTGTTCACGGTGGGGGCCATGAGGAGACTGAAATCACGCGCCGTCTCGATCATGCCGCCCAGATACCAGCGGAACAACTGACTCATGCGGTGAGGATCGTGATCGCCGTGATCGCCGTCGGCGGCCGGCATCAGAGCGACACCGTCGGGCGACCACAGGCTGGAGTGGATGTGACAGCTCGACCCGGCGTCGTCGAAGTGCGGCTTCGCCATGAACGTCACCGACTTGCCGCATGCGTGTGCGATCTCCTTGACTGCGTTCTTGAACAACAGGTTGATGTCGGCCATCTCGACCGCCGTGGTGTAAGTGAGGTTCAGTTCCTGTTGTCCCCTGCCGGCTTCGCCTTTGCTGCCTTCCACCGGCATCCCCGCCTCGGCGAGCCCGCGCCGGATTGCGCCGACCACGTCTTCCTCCTTGGTGGTTTGCAGGATGTGATAGTCCTCGACGTACGCCGAGTTCGGGGTGAGACCCCGGTAGCCGAGCCGATGAGCCTCGTCGTACGGCTCCTTGAAGATGTAGAACTCGATCTCGGATCCGATCATGGGTACGAGCCCTGCGGCGGCTGCCTTTTGGACCTGCGCCTGCAGGATCCGACGTGGCGAGACCTCGACCGGTGCCGCGGTGTCGACGTCGACGAGATCCAGCAGCACCACGGCCGTGCGGTCGATCCACGGGAGGTACCGCACGGTCGATTCATCGACGACCCCCCGCATGTCGCCGTACCCCTGCTCGTAGCTCGCCCAAGAGAAGCCCGGGAGGGGGTTGTTCTCGATGTCGCAGGCGAGGAGGTAGTCACAGTTCTCGGTGCCCTCGCCGTGTACCACGTCGAGGTAGAAGGCACCGTCAACGCGCTTACCCACGAGCCGGCCGGCGTGGTCGGCGAACACGGCGAGCACGGTGTCGATCACCCCGGCCTCGATGTCTGCGACCAGTCGGTCGTGCGAGACGTGCGAGTTCTTCGTCATACAGGCCCTTCCCCTTCGAGCGTGATCATTCTGGTGAGTGCGATTATTCTGGCGTGGTGTACGCGGCGGTGATCCCGCCGTCGATGAGGAGCGACTGACCGGTCATGAACGAAGACTCGTCCGACGCCAGGAACAGCGCCCCGTTGGCGATTTCAATCGGCTCACCGAACCGGCCCATCGGAACATGTACGAGTCGCCGCTGACGCTTGGCATCGTCGGACAGGAACTTGGCAAGCAGCGGCGTCAAGACCGGGCCAGGACACAAGGCATTGGCACGGATGCCTTGGCGAGCGTAGATCACGGCGATCTCGCGGGTCATCGACAACACCGCCCCCTTGGATGCGGTGTACGCGATCTGCGGGGTGGCCGCCCCGAGGTGAGCGACGAATGAAGCAACGTTGATGATGCTTCCACCGCCTGATGAGAGCATCGCGGGTATCCCGTGTCGGCAGCAACGGGCAACGCCGGTCACGTTGACGTCGAGCACGGTTTGCCAAGTGGCGTCGCTCGTGTTGAGGGGTCCGTCGTCGTCGCCAGGCGAAATGCCGGCGTTGTTGTACAAGACGTGGAGCCCGCCGAACGTGGCGACTGCATGGTCGATGGCGGCGGCGACGCTGTCGTCGTTGCTCACGTCGATGGTGACGAACGTCGCCTGTCCGCCAGCCGACTGAATCGCCGCAACCACATCGGAACCATCTTCGACGTCGGCGACCACGACATGAGCACCATGGGTCGCGAACAACTCCGCGGCGACACGGCCAAGCCCGTTGGCCGACCCTGTGATGAACGCCACCTTGCCCGCTAGCCGTCCGTCACCAGCCTGCGGTCCCCCGAGAACGCCTGTCATCGCTCACTCCTGTCGTCGCGGGCTGAGCCATCGGCGGGCCCGAAAAGGTCTGTTCTCGGACTCTAACCATCAGCCGTGTCATAGATTGCAGACATGGCTGTGCAGCGGATCGTGTCGCCCATCGATGGTTCGGTGTACGCCGAGCGCACGACGCTCGAGGCGGATCAACTCGAGGAAGTGCTGGCCGCCTCCGAGGCGAGCCGGTCCGTGTGGCGGCAGGTGCCGATCGCTGAACGGGTGGCGGTATGCGAACGGATGGTGCAGCAGATGGAGTCGATGGCCGACGACATCGCCGTCGAACTCGCTCACCAGATGGGACGTCCGGTGCGTTTCGGTGCCAACGAGATCCGGCGTGGCTTCCAGGAACGCGCTCGGCACATGATGGCACTCGCCGCCGATGGCCTCGCCGATGTGCCGGTCGCCGCCCCCGACGGTTTCCGCAAGTTCATCCGGAGGGACCCCCTGGGTTCGGTACTGGTGGTGGCCCCCTGGAACTACCCGTACCTGTGTGCCGTCAACTCGGTCGTGCCTGCACTGTTGGCAGGTAACTCGGTCATCCTCAAGCACGCCACCCAGACGCTGTTGTGCGCCGAACGGTTCAGCGCCGCCTTCGCTGCCGCCGGCCTGCCCGACGGTGTGTTCCAGCACGTCGTCGCCACCCACGACGACGTGGCGACGATGATCGCCGACCCGCGGATCGACTTCGTGGTGTTCACCGGCTCGGTCGAGGGTGGTCACGTGATGCAGCGTCGGGCGGGCGAGCGCTTCATCGGTACGGGCCTGGAACTGGGCGGGAAGGATCCGTCCTACGTGCGGCCCGACTGTGATCTGGCAGAAACGATCGGCGAGAACGTCGACGGCTCGTTCTTCAACTCGGGGCAATCGTGTTGCGCGATCGAGCGGATCTACGTTCACGCCGACGTGTACGACGAGTTCGTTGCTGGTTTCGTTGCCCTCACTCGCGACTACGTGCTCGGCAACCCGCTCGACGAGCACACGACGATCGGCCCGATGGTGAGCGCTCGTGCTGCCGACGACGTTCGCAAGCAGATCGCCGAGGCGATCGCCGACGGTGCCGTTGCGTTGGTGTCGGAGTCCGACTTCGAGGCGTCCGCTCCTGGTTCCCCGTACCTGGGACCGACGGTGTTGGTGGGGGTCGACCATTCGATGCGGGTCATGACGGAGGAGTCGTTCGGGCCGGTGATCGGGATCATGAAGGTCGCGTCCGACGAGGAGGCGATCGCACTGATGAACGATTCCCGTTACGGGCTCACCGCAAGCATCTGGACCTCCGACATCGACGCCGCGATCTCGATCGGTGACCTCGTCGCCACGGGAACTGCGTACATGAATCGCTGCGACTACGTCGATCCGGCGTTGGTGTGGACGGGGGTCAAGGACACCGGTTGCGGCCAAGCGCTCAGCCAGTTCGGTTTCGACTCGTTGACACGCCTCAAGTCCTTCCACCTCAAAACGGGCTGAAGGTTCAGTAGCGCAGCGTGTGACATTCGATGCTGAGAAGCTGTTCTTGGAGCCGGGGGAATCGACTGCCGGCGGCGCGTTGCATGGTCGCAATGACATTGCGGAGCGGCTTTCGGTTCTCTCACCCTTGGGCGCGGTCGCCTTTCGCGGCTTTGGCCACGATCGTCTCGATTCGGCGCGCTCTGGTGTCGTGCTTCACTGCACTGATCACCCACCACAGCATTGCCTTGCGTGCACTTGGGGGGAACGTGTCCCATGCGAGCCGTGCCGACGGGTTGGCGTGGAGCACTGCGGCGAGGTCGGCGGGTTCCAGGAGATCCTCGACGGGATCGAGAATCGTCCACCAGCCGTTGCCTCTCGCAACATCGACGGCGCGACGTCCGGCGTCGGTCATCAGTCCGGCTGCTTCCATGTCTGCCACTCGTTGACGGTTCAGTCGAGTCCACGTGCTCTTCGGTTTGCGTGGTGTGAGGAGCTGCAATCCTCTGTCGTCGTCGAGGCGGCTCGCAGTCGAGTCGATCCACCCGACGCAGATCGCCTCTTCGACTACTTCGGGATACGGGCACGTCGGTCTGCCAGTGACGGCTCTCCAGGAGCACAGCCAGACGCCTCGTTCGGCGTCGTGATGTGCGTCGAGCCAGGCGCGCCACTGCGCACGGGATTCGGCGTGGTACACCAAGTAGCCGAATTTCCACGTCGCTGGATGAGCGGACGATGAAGGCGGTACCGAACTCATCGCCACCGAGAGTAGAAGACAAATCCGGAGAATTGCGCGCCGATGTTTCGGGCAGACTGCGTCGATGGCCGATGCGCTGGATGATCCCCCCGAGGTCCGGCTCCGCATTTCGGCACAGATCGCTCAGCCCCTCGTCGGTGTTCTGACCGCTCGCCATACATCACTGCGTCGATCCGTGTTCGTTGCACTCGATGGCCGAAGCGGCGCTGGGAAGTCAACGCTCGCAGCTGCCCTCGCAGAAGCATGCAGGTCCCAAGGCATCACCGTCACGGTGATCGAGGGCGATGACTTCTACGCCGGAGGCACTGCGGAGCGTTGGGACCAACGGTCGCCCGCGGAGAAGGCAGATCGAGTGATCGACTGGCACCGTCAGCACCGAGTCCTGGACGATCTTCGCCTCCGCGGCAACGCCAACTGGTACCCGTTCGACTGGGAGGCACCCGACTGGAACCTTGAACGCATCCCATTGCGATCGACACCGATATCGATGACGTTGACCGACATCGTCATCCTCGAAGGCGCCTACAGCGCTCGACCCGAGCTGCACGACGTCCTCGACATTCGGATCCTGGTCAACACTCCACCCGAGCAACGCCGACGTCAGCTCCTCCAGCGCGAAGGCGACGACTATCGGACCGACTGGGAAACACGTTGGTCGGCCGCCGAGGACCACTACTTCGGAATGATCATGCCACCCCACCGCTTCGACCACGTTCTCTGACAGCCGCACACTTCCCCACCCACAATCCAGATGAATCGGCGAGAGCTCGCCCCCGCAGATCGGCCCAAGCCGGATGCTCGGGAATCTCGCGTCGAACCAGCGTTCCGTCTTGCCGCCTGGGCGGATCGGTCGCTACTCGATCGCGGCATCCTCCCAGCGGTCGAGGATCGCATTGACCGTTTCCTCGATGGTGAGATCCGATGAATCAATCCACAGACCGATGCGAGGTGTCTCGGCAACCCACTCATCGAAACGGATGATCGCGTCGAGCAGGGAACCGCCGGGCGGCACCCACGGTTCGTACGCGTTGGTTCCTCGATCACGCTCGCGCCGTTCAATCACGTCGGGACGGGGCCGAAGCACGACGAGCGACCGAGCGCATCGTAGAGACCGCAGGTGCTGCTCGACGGCTGAGCCATACATGTTCTCGGCGTGAACTGCGACGTAGCCCTCGCTCACGAACGACTCGCACAGCAGCGCACCGTGCCGATACCGCAGCGCGAGTTGTCGGTCGGCCTCCGGGTCTGGGTCAGCACCCATGTCGACCGCGCCACCAACGATCATCTTCCAAAGAACGTCGCCTTCAATGAACGCCCCTCGGTCAAACCGAGTCGCCAAAGATTTCGCTATCGACGACTTGCCAGCGGCCTGGGCCCCGACAACAACGACAGCCCGTGGAGTTGCCTGCATGTACTTATCATCCCATTCGGCCAGGAGCCGCCGGCCGGAGTTAGCGCAGGGAGCTCCGTGCGCTCGTGGTGGGTCATCGCCAGCTCGTGGCCGGTGATGCATCCAATCGCCTCGCCGTCCTCGAAGGCGCCGATCGCCCGGAACGCGTTCGCTGGGCGATCCGGAATTCGGAACGGATTCTCGGCGTACGTGTCCGGATCTCGTTGGGCCGTTCGTCGTGTCTGTGACAATCAACAATGATCATCGACACAAAGGACGTCACGACATGAAGTACATGCTCCTCCTCGCAAGCAACCCCGCCGACGAACCAGCCCCGGGCGACGAAACGTTCGGTCCCTACATGGGCGAATGGGCTGCCTACAGTCAAGCTCTCGCGGAGGCGGGCGCCATGGTTGCTGGTGAAGCGCTGCAAGGCGCCGACACCGCAAGCACGGTCCAGGTCCGCAATGGCAAGCGCATCGTGACCGACGGGCCGTTCATCGAGTCCAAGGAAGTGATCGGCGGCTACTACGTCATCGACGTCGCCGACCTCGACGAAGCCCTCGATTGGGCCGCCAGGATTCCGAACGCTCACTTCGGCACGATCGAGGTTCGACCGGTAATGGAGTTCGACGGCTGAAGAGCCACCGGCTCGGTCTGCTGACGGATCTGATGGGTGTCGCCGACGTTTTTCGCGCTGAGTGGCCACGGCTGGTGGCCACGCTCATGCGCGACGTCGGCGACCTCACCATTGCGGAAGACGCGGCACAGGACGCGTTCATCGAGGCGTCGACACGGTGGCCCACCGACGGAGTCCCCGACCGACCGGGTGCCTGGTTGGTCACGACCGGCCGACGCAAAGCAATCGATCAGATCCGCAGAACGCGCCGATTCGAGGATCGTCTCCCGGTGTTGGCCGCCGATGTCGCAACCGTCGTCTTTCAGAGCACGGAGTCGGTTCACGTCGACCTCGACGGTGAGCAGGCCCTCGACGATCAACTCGCGCTCCTCGTGGGATGCTGCCACCCCGCGCTCGCCCCGGAGGCGCAGGTCGCGTTGACCTTACGAATCGTCGCCGGGCTCTCGACGCCCCAGATCGCCCGCGCCTTTCTGGTCTCCGAAGAGACGATGACGCGTCGACTCACCCGCGCCAAGTCGAAGGTCCGGGCCGCAAGAATCCCCTTCGATCCACCGAATCTGGACACGCTCACCGAGCGCGTCGGTGCCGTGTGCGAGGTGATCTCGTCGATCTTCACCGAGGGACACGCCAGCGCAACGGACACGGCGCTCATCCGAGGAGATCTCTGCGAGGAGGCGCTATGGCTCGCGGAACTTCTGAGCAAGCTCGTCCCGACCGATCCGGAAGTCGCAGGACTCCATGCGCTGCTGTTGCTGACCGATGCCCGACGATCCAGCCGCCTCGACCACCATGGAAGCCCGGTCCTGCTCGCCGACCAGGACCGGTCCCTGTGGGACCAACCGATGATCGCTCGCGGTCTCGCCGTACTCGCGAGAGCACACTCGTTCCAACATGGTGGACCTTTTCAGCTCCAAGCGGCAATCGCCGCCCTCCACGCCACAGCGCCGACCTTCGAGGCCACCGACTGGTCAACGATCCTCCGCCTCTACGACGTGCTCCTGCAGCGCCAGCCCAGCGCGCTCGTCGCGCTGAACCGAGCCATCGCCGTGGACCACGTACACGGACCCGCCGCTGCGCTCGCCGCACTCGACGCCATTCCCCAGGCGGACGACCTCACCGGCGACGTCAACGGCTACGTGTACTTCCACACCGCCCGAGCCGACGTCTTGGCCCGACTCGATCGTCTCGACGACGCAGCCGCCGCACTGGACCGCTCGATCGAGTGCAGCACCAACGAATCGGAACGATCGTTCCTTCGGCACCGACGACAGGATCTCAAAGCGACGGTCGGTCCGCGTGGCCATCGAAACTGATGGGACAACTTGTCATGCCACCTGCACACCCAGCGCCGTGCTCCATCGCGTGAGCATCGGCTCGGATTGATTGCTCGGCTCCGGCTGAACAGCAACCTGGGAGCCGCACACTTCGCATCGCAAAATCACCGTTCACCGAAGCGAACGACCACTCGGGATCTTACCGGGTGCCCGTGACGACGGTTGTGAGGCGCGCCGGATGCGCCGATCGCTGCGCGTGACCACGCGTCGACGAGCGTTGATCTGCGTAGCGCGTTCTGTGCCGCCTACCGGCACTCTCAGGACCTCGGAGCTGGCCCGTGGCGTTCGGCGTATGGTTTCGCATGAGCCAAACGATCGGTGAGATCCTTCCGGAGGCGGCACGACGCTTCGGTGACACAGATGCGTTGGTCGTGGAGTCCGAGACGTTCACGTTCACCGAGTTGGAGGCGATGTCGAATCGCGTTGCAAATGGTCTCGTCGCGATCGACGTGCACCCTGGCGACAGAGTGACG
>JANPKU010000042.1:0-72242 GCA_031426215.1 Actinomycetes bacterium | reverse complement strand
CGGCGATCGACGCGCTCGACGACGAACACCGCGAGGGCCTCGAGTCGTTCGTCGAGGTGGCCACGCCCGAGGGCGTACGCACAGCGGTGAAGGCTGGACGCATCAACGGCGACATGGAAGCGATCGCAGCGATCGTGTCCGACCTGTGCCTCGCCGATTGCATCAAGGAACTCGGCGACAACGCCGACAGCCCGTCGACCGATCAGCTCAAAGAGGTCCTGCCCGGTGTCGTCGAACGTCACGGCGTTGCGGTGACTCGCATGATGCTCGCCGCCACCGTCGTCGGTGAGGCCCCTGCGTCGGCGATCATTCGCGACCTGCTTAAGACCGACGAGCTCGTTGCGCTTCCGAAACCTGACGAGGTCTCGATTGCGCCGTTGATCGACACCTCGAAGCGCTCCCCCGAAGAGCAGGCGGAGATGAAGGCCAAGCGCGCCGAAGTCAAAGCCGCCAAGAAGGAAGCCGACCGCGCCCGCCGGGCCCAGTCGGCTGCCGACCGCAACCGTTCCTGACCGAGCCGTCTCGATCGGGGTCAGACCCCAACCGAGACCGGTTACCGGCGCAACGACGAGTCGACTCGCCGTTCGTGGTCGAGGAGCCAGGCTTTGGTGTCGGTGCCGCCGGCGAATCCGGTGAGCGCTCCACTCGCGCCGACGACGCGATGGCACGGCACGATGATCGAGATCGGGTTCCGACCATTCGCCGCTCCGACAGCTCGTGCCTTGCGGCGATCACCCATCCGTTCGGCCTGCTCGCCATAGCTGACGGTGGTGCCGAACGGAATCGTGCGCAACACGTCCCACGCCGACCGCTGGAACTCGGTGCCGACCGCGTCAAGTGGCACGTCGAACTCGGATCGTTCGCCTGCGAAGTACTCGACGAGCTGGGCAGCCGTCGTGGCGATCACGCGATGGTCCGGGTCGTCGACCGTGTCGGTCAGCCGGACACGAGCGGGGTCGTCGTCCGGCCACAGGATCGCCCGCAGACCGTCGTTCGTTGCCACGATCGTGAGCATGCCGACCGGACTCTCGATGGTCGTTCTGAACAGTGTCGAAATCACGTGGTCTCCTTCGCTGGTGTGGTGGGTTCAGCGAGGCTGGCCCAGAGATGGTGCACGGCATACGAGCGCCACGGCGCCCATCGCTCCGACGCGCCGGAGTCGATGCCGAGCCGATCGAGCGAATGGCGTACGCCGAGGTCGTTGGTGAGGAACGTGTCGGGATGTCCCAGGCCGCGCATCACCACGTAGTCGGCAGTCCATGGACCGATGCCCTGCAGGGCCAGGAGTTGGCGTCGAGCGACGGTCGGTTCGGTGCCCACGTCGAGCTCGAGGGAACCGTCGGCGACGGCAACTGCGACTCGTCGGATCGTGTCCCGCCGAGCGCCGGGCATCGAGAACGCTGCGTCGGGAGCAACCGCAAGTTCCTCGGGTCGAGGAAAGACGTGGGTGATCTCGTCTCGATCGGAATCATCTCGATTGGGGTCTGACCCCAATCGAGATCCACGAGGTCGCGGCTCCAGCGGTCGGCCGACGCACTGCACGATCCGTCCGGCCACCGTCCGGGCGCCGGCCACCGACACCTGCTGGCCGATCACGGCACGGACGGCGGTCTCGTACGGGTCGACGCTCGCCGGCGCTCGGCGACCAGGTACCGCATCCACGAGTCCGACGAGTTCCGGATCCGATCCGAGCGCGGCATCGACGGCGGCGGGATCGCTGTCGAGGTCGAGCAGTCGGCGAATGCGCTGCACCGCAACGCCGAGGTCGGACCATGTCGACAACTCGAGTCGAGCGGCGACGTGATCCGGATGTGCGCCGAGTTCGACGACCCCGACGCCGCCGGGCAGGTCGAGCGAACGACGGTACGTCACGCCGTCCCACGACTCGACACCGGGGATCGACCGCCCGCCGATGAACGACAGCACCTCGTGCGACGCAAATGGTCTCCGCACGGCGAGTCGGAGACTGACGGCGACTCTCGCTCCACCCACCGCTGGGTCGAGCTGCGATGTGTTCGACATCGGAACAGGACCGTTCGCTGCGCGCAGTTTCGTCGGCGACGATGCGAACACCTCGCGAATCGTGTCGTTGAACTGTCGAACACTGCCGAAGCCCGCCGCGAACGCCACATCGGTCAGGTTCAGCGACGTGGTCTCGACGAGCAGTCGAGCGGTGTGAGCCCGTTGCGCCCTGGCAACGGCGAGTGGGCCTGCACCGAGTTCGTCGGTGAACACGCGGTTGAGGTGGCGCTCGCTGTAGCCGAGCCGACGGGCGAGACCGCGGACTCCGTCGCGTTCGACGACACCGTCTGCGATGAAGCGCATCGCTCGGGCGACGACGTCTTGGCGAACGTTCCACTCGGGCGACCCCGGCGATGCATCCGGCCGACACCGCTTGCACGCACGAAAGCCTCGCTGCTGGGCGGTCGCTGCGGTCGGGAAGAAGTCGACGTTGGCTCGCTTCGGCGTGATCGCCGGACAGCTCGGCCGGCAGTAGATCCCCGTCGTTCGCACCGCAGTGACGAACCAACCGTCGAAACGCTGATCACGGCTCTGCACGGCGATGTAACACTGGTCGGCATCGAGCGGCAACACATGACCCATCATGCCCCGGACGAACGCCGACGCCTAGCGGAAATCGGCCATCGCGATCGGCGTCAGTCGCCGGCGACGGCGGTGTACGGCGTGGCGGTCTCGAACGACGGACCCGAATCGGGCGATCCCGCCGGCACGAGCTTGAAACGCAGAAGGTAGAGCCCGATCAGGCAGCACGCCACGCCGCCGAAGAATCCAGTCTGCTTACCGACCGCCTGTGCCAACCCACCGATGAGCAGCCCACCGAAGACCGAACCGACCTCGAAGAACATCGTGAACGAACTGATCGCCCAGGCCCGGTCGCTGTCGCTCGCCCGGTTGACCGTGAGTGCCAGCAGCGGCGGGTAGTTGAACGCCATACCGACACCGACGAACACCGATGCAATCCACAACGCCGCCACGGTCGGCACGATCGCCAGGATCGCAAGTCCGACCCCCAAGGTGCCGAGCGCAATCGTGACTGCTCGGCGCGGACCGAGTCGCTCGGGCAGCGTGGCGCCGAAGATCCGCAACAGCACCGAGGTGACCGAATAGGCGGCGAACAGTCCACCTGACGTGGCGAGCCCGACCTCACGCGAATAGTCGGGAATGAACGCTCCGAACGTCGAGAACGCCGCCACACCCGAGGCGAGCACGATGCCGGGCATCAAGGCCGCCGGATGAATGATCTTGCGGCGGCCCGTTGCGGGCGCGGCGGACGCGATCGTGTCCCCGACCGAGTCGAGCGGTGCGATTCGCGCTGGTGCGAACATCCCGACGACGGCGGCGGCGAGCGCAAAGAGCCCCGCAACGACGAATGCCCGCTCGAAGCGGGTCTCGTCGAGCACGAACTCGCCGATGATCGGCCCCATGCCGATGCCACCGAACACTGCGACGGAGAAGTAGCTGGCACCTTCGGCCCGTCGATCTCGCGGTGAGAGGTCGGCGATCAGCGTGGCCGCTCCGACGAACACCGCAGCTTCTCCGACACCCATCACGCTACGCATCACGAGCAGCTGCCAGAACTCAGTGACCTGGCTCGACGCGATGCCTGCGACTCCGGCGAGGAGGGCGCCACCCACGAGCAACACACGCCGGCCGTATCGGTCGGCGAGTCGTCCCAGCGCCGGGCGCGCAATGATCGCAGCACCGGCGAATGCCGCGATCGTGAGACCGATGCCGAACTCGCCCCGACGGAGCGGGCCCTCGATGAACAACGGAACGATCGGGATCAGTATCCCGATGTAGACGAAGAAGACGAGCGCCGTCGCCGTGACGATCACGAACGGCCGGGTGAGCAGAGGCGTCTCCACCGGGCCTTCCTGGTTGATCACCGTCGACATTCCCTCAATCCTGCCGAACGGGGCACCCCATGCCGCTACCGGATTCCTCTTGGGACCGATGTCACAGCCACCGTGCTCACACGCGTGTCACATCGACCGACACCGACAGCGACTGCGATGACGACGGGCCGACCACGACGCCACGTACCGGCGCCACGTCGGCGTAGTCGCGTCCCCAACCGATCGTCACATGTCGCGAGGGCGCCACGACCCCATTGGTTGGGTCGAAGTCGAGCCAACCGTGATCGGGAACCCACACCGAACACCATGCATGCGACGCGTCGGCGCCGATCGTCTTCGGCTGACCCGGTGGCGGGTCGGTCTCGATGTAACCGCTCACATAGCGGGCCGACAGTCCGAGTGTGCGCAACGCTCCGACCGCGAGATGGGCGAAGTCCTGACAGACACCGCGTCGTTCGCTGAGCACGAGGCCGAGCGGCGAGCTGACCTCGGTGAACGATGGATCGAACACGAACGTGTCGAAGATGTCGGAACACAGCGCCGTGGTCGCCTCGACCACACCGCGGCCCGGCGTGAACGATGTCGACGCGAGTGCGAACAACTCGAGTCGATGGGTGTCCACGGTGACGAACCTCGACGGCGCGACGAACGGAGCAACATCGAGCGCCGTCGGCCCGCGCATCCCCGCAATTGTCGCCGTCACGCGCTCCCATGCCTCGTCGATTCGCGGGAGGCCAAGCGCCCACACCCTCGCCTCGGTGACCGCCTCCACGACGAGACCGTCATGCGGCTGGTGCAACCCGAACTGCACCACACGATTACCGAACGCGTCAGTGCGCTCGTCGTACTCGTCGGGTTCGGGATACGTGGTGACCAACGACGACGACACCGTCTGCGACGGCGTCGGGCGCGCGAGCACGCACGCAACGCTGTAGCCGTCGAGCATGGTGGCGCCATACACGTACTCGGTGCGATGCACCACTCGATACCGCTGGCCGGGCACGTCAGTGGCGCCCCATCATGCGTGGATCGACCGGGGTGGCGAGGTACGACCCGACGACATCTCGCGCCAGTCGGTCGCAACCGTCGAAGACGTCGGCAAGGACGACGGCTGTCGACTCGACCGATGCGAACGACGCACTGTCGAGCACCGACAGCAAACGGGACGACTCGGCGACTCCGAAGTCCCAGCCGAGGCGATCGGCCTGATGCCCGACCGTTCGGATCGCCGAGGCCGCGGCTCGCGGATTGAGCACATCAGCAACGACGAGACGGACTGCCGCTTCGAACTCGACGTCGCTGCGATGTCGACGCCGGTACGCAACAAGACTCTCGTTCGACGCCAGGACGAGTTCGATGACGCGCTGGCGTTGGAAGTCGAGTCGGTGGTCGTCGGTGCCGTGGCTCGTCCAGTGCAGATCGGACGACGTCGCATTCCCACCCAGACCAAAGGCGCCGCGAACGCCGTCGATCACACAGAACGCCCGCTCGAGGCGTCGACCGATCTCGCCGAACCTCCATGCCGGACCGTGGACGACACTCTCGTTCCAGAGACCGACCAGCGACGTGAGGTCGACGAGGATCGATTCGAGCGCGCGGCCGTCGATTCTTGCGATGTCGACCGCCGTTGGATGGGCCGAACCCTCCTCGGTGACCATCCACCGCAACTGCGCACGGGACTCGGCCAGACGAGCAAGCATCCGCCCTGCTGTCGTGGAGAAGAAGTCGCGCACCGACGATGCCTCGGCGAGAAATGAACCCAACTGCCGTGCCAACGACTCGACACCCGACGCGAAGACCGCACCAGCACGCGATTCGTTCTCGACGTCGATCGACAGTCCCGCAAGCGAGGTCAGCATGTCGAGTCCACGGCCCACCCACGGCTCGGCCACCTCGGCCGCAACGAGCCCGCTCGTGCGGTCGAGCACCACTTCCATCGCCCGGGCGAGCACTTCGGCTCGTTCCATTGCCCGCCCCGCCCAGAACAACGCGTCCGCTGCTCGCGTGGGTGCCGAGGCGATCAGATCGACTTGGGGCAGGGGATCACGGCGGCGCAGCATCGGAGGAGCGACGGACCCACCGATCACCCACACGTCCTTGGCGGTCGCTGCGGTCGGTCTGACGGGATCATCGCCGGGAAGCAGGACACGAGCACTCCCGCCCTGCAGTACGTCGATCCCCTTGTCGCTCGCCACGAGATGCAGCCGCAGCGTGATGGCACGAGCGACGAGACGGTTGCCGTCGTAGCTGGGCCAGGTCGTCCACTCACGCTCGGCTCGGTGACTGGCGCGCATGTACGGCAGCGGCCACACTCCCTGATAGTCCGACGTACGACCGGTCAGCCACGCGCCTGCGTCGTCCCAACGCTCGGCCAGCGCAGGGTCCTCGATCACCCCGCTGCCGTGCGCGTTGGCCAGGCTGACGCCTCTCGATCTCGCAGCCAGCAGCAAGCCGGGCACCCCGGCCCGCCCCTGCGCATTCACCTCCAGAGGGTCGACCCTGTCGTCCTCGAGCCGACGAAAAATCACGTCGACCGGTTCGAGCCCCGACAACGAACGCAGCCACACTCGACGTTGGCGCACGACCAGATCGGCACCCTCGACCAAATTGAGACCGAGCCGAGAAGCCAGGTACGACTGCTCGACGAACGATCCATGATCGACACCTCCCGACAGCACGACGATCCGCGGATCGCGACTCGACGTGACATCGGCGAGACCGTCACGAAGTCGGTCTGCGAACGGATCGAGCGAACGCAGTGCACGACCTGCTGACAAGCGCGAAATCGCATCACGATGCACACGACTGGCCACCGCTCGACCCAAGAGCGCGTACCCGACTCCGGCAGGAGCGTCGGTGAGGTCGCGCACGACGCGCCAGCGACCGGAGGCGTCGCGCACGACATCGACGGCGTAGTTGGTCAGCCAACGACGGTGGGGTCGTTGACCGAACGCCGCCAGGCGGTAGCGCGAACTGCCCCACAACGCCACCGGATCGACCACCGCGTCACGGAGCAGCGTCCGCTCTCCGTACAGATCGACGAGGATCGCTTCGAGCATCTGCATGCGGGCGGTTGCCCTGTCGGCCAGCGCCACGAATTCGTCGCCATCGATCACCAGCGGAATCGGGTCGAGCCGCCATGGTCGTGACTCGAGCGCCACCCTGCGTCCGTCGGCACGTACCGGCAGATCGTGCACGATGTGCCCGGCACCCTCGGCCGCCAGCAGCCGATCGTGATCGATCTGACGACTGCTGACGTCGGCGAGACCTGCGATCGACTCCATCAGGGCGGCCGCATCGAGACCACCCAGGCTGAACATGGCTGACGGCGGAGTGCCGGATTCGTCGTCGAAATCGGTGTCGAGATGATCGGTCATCGGGTGCTGGTTCGTGGCCGATCATGGACCACGTACTGCTCATGCATGACGGCGTTCAGTCGGGCGAGAGCGTTCTGCACCTCTTCCATCGCCGCATCGAGGACGGCGCCGTCGTCGGCGGCAGGGCGGCTCCGACGCAACTGACGGTCGACCGCTTCCACTGCGCCGAGGACCGTCGAATACTCAGGGAGCCGGAGGATCGACGTTCGCATCTCGGCGAGACATCCGGCCACCGAACGCGGGAACCGGTGATCGAACAACAAGAACCTGACGACCGCGGGCCCGTCGATGTGCCCACGCGTCGCTCGCTGATACATCTGCAGCGCCGACAACGAACGCAGGACACCCATCCACTGGACCTCGGCGAACTCGTCGACCGAACCGGGCGACTGGGCCAGCAGCGCGGCAGCGCGCACGCCGAGCACGCGGGTGGTCATGTCGGCCCGCTCGATGTACCGCCCGAGCCGCCACATCTCGAACACCTCGTCACGTGTCATCGTGGACTGCAACACGCCGTCGAGTCGGCGGCTCTCGTCGATCACACGCGCCAGGAACCGATCCCGGCGACGCCGTTCGACCGAGGTGACCGCTGCGCCGCGCACGTAGATCGACAGGTCGTTGACCGTCTGCCACGCTTCTCGTGGCAGCACCTCGCGGCAGGTTCGCAAGTTCTCCCGACACTGCTCGACGACGTTGACGATGCTGTTGGCGTGCTCTCGATCGGCGATCAGGAACTGGGCGACCTGGCTCTCGTCGGAGCCCGCCACATGGGGCAACCTGACATCACTGCCCGCGATGCTGACGAGCGGGCTCCATCGCGCAGACGCCGTCGGCAGATCGGCGAGCACGTCTCCATAGGCGCGCAGAACGCGAGCGGAATCCTCGGCGCGCTCGATGTAGCGGGCGGCCCAGTACATCCGATCGGCGACGCGTGACAGCAACGCCATCAGCCACCCGCACTCTCGGACTCGGATTGCGATTGCGATTGCGATTGCGATTGCGACGGGCGATGGGTAGACGGGTGGTTCGTGTCGACGATCCACGTGTCCTTGCTACCCCCGCCCTGTGACGAGTTGACGATCAACGACCCCTTGGTCAGCGCAACTCGCGTCAGACCACCTGCGGTGACGTAGCTGTTCTCGCCGGTGAGGATGAAGGGTCGCAGGTCGAGGTGCCGCGGCTCGATCCCCGCTTCGACGAGCGTCGGAGCCGTCGAGAGATCGAGGATCGGTTGCGCCACCCAGTTGCGGGGGTCGGCTCGAATCGACTCGGCCACCGCGTCGAGTTCGTCGGAGCTCGCCCGGTTTCCGATCACGATGCCATACCCGCCGCTCTCGTTCGCGGGCTTGAGCACCAGATCCCCGAGGTTTGCCAGCACGTGCGTGCGCTCGTCGTCATACATGCATCGGTAGGTCGGGACATTCGGGATCAGCGGCTCTTCACCGAGGTAGTACCGGATCATGTCCGGCACCCACGCGTAGACGACCTTGTCATCGGCGACGCCGGCCCCTGGAGCGTTGGCGATCCCGACGTTGCCCGCCGTCCAGGCCCGCATGAGGCCGGCGACACCGAGCATCGAGTCAGGGAGGAACACCTCGGGGTCGATGAAGAGATCGTCGATGCGCCGGTAGATCACGTCGACGCGTTCGAGCCCTTGAATCGTCTTCATGTACACACAGTCGTCCTTGCCGACCACGAGATCCTGGCCCTCGACGAGCTCGGCGCCCATGCGCTGCGCCAGGAAGGAATGCTCGAAGTAGGCGGAATTGAAGATCCCTGGCGTCAACACCACGATGCACGGATCGTGTCGGCCGTCCGGGGCGAGCGAGGCCAGCAGGCGATTCAATTCGTCGGTGTAGGCATCGACCGGGCGAATGCGATAGCGCTGGAACAGCTCAGGGAACGTCCGCTTCGCAACAGCTCGGTTCTCCAGTACGTAGCTCACTCCCGACGGCACCCGCAGGTTGTCCTCGAGTACGTAGAGCTGGCCGTCACCTGCTCGCACCAGGTCGGAGCCCGAGATGTGAGCCCACACTCCGAACTTCGGGTGAACACCCTTGCACTCGGGCCGAAAGTTGGCGGAGTCGTCGAGGAGGCCGGCGGGAAACACACCGTCAGCGATGATTCGTCGGTCGTTGTAGATGTCGTCGATGAAGTTGTTGAGCGCTCGCAATCGTTGCGACAGTCCCAGCTCGACCTGGCTCCACTCGTCGCCGTCGATCAGGCGCGGGATGATGTCGAAGGGCCAGGCGCGGTCGATGTTCTCCCCGTCGGAGTACACCGTGAACGAAATCCCCATGGTCAGGATCTCGAGGTCGGACACCCGCTGGCGTTCACGAACCTCGTCGATCCCGATCCGATGCAGCAACTCGATGAGTTCTCGCGCGATCGGTCGCGGGCTCCCGTCGTCCTCGAGCAGCTCGTCCACGATCGCTGACCGTACCGCGCCACCACAACGCCGACCATCCCCAGCCATGCCGTTCTCGTGAACAAGGTGCGCACCTGCACCGCACCTTGTTCACGAGAACGCAGCGAGCGCGCCGTCGATGGCGGTCGTCGGTAGCGTCGGCGGCACGGGATGACCCGCTCGGCCACGGCCCGACAGAGAGCGATCCACCATCAGGAGGGCCGATGGCCACCATCTCGAAGAACCTGGCCGTACTCGTCGCAGCACGACACGGCATCGTCACCGACGGCGAATGATCGCCGACGGCCACACTCGCAACAGTGTTCGGCGCCTCGTCGGATCCGGATTGCTCGTCGTCGAACACAAGCATGTGTATCGACTGGCAACGTCACCCGACACGTTCGAGGCACGATGCGCCGCTGCATCGGCTGCGGATCCAGCAGCAATCGTCGGTGGCATCGCCGCAGCGCGCTTGTGGGAGTGTCGCCATGTGTGGCGATGCGAGGTTCCCCACGTCCTCGTTGCCTACGACCGCACCCCGATCACACGCGGGGTCGTGATCCGACGCACGAACGTCATCGCCGACGAAGACGTCGTCCGCCGCGACGACGGCATCCGCGTCGCCAGTCCCCCACGCACGTGGTTCGACTGCGCTCGAGATCTCGACGATCAACGCTTCGAACGCGTGACCGAATGGGTGCTCGACAAGCACACGTCGCTGCCAACGCTGTGGCGAACAGCCAGGCGTCTTCAAGCGAAAGGACGCCCGGGGCTCGCACGTGTGAAGCGCGTCATGGCTCAGCGCGCCGACTGGCAGAAACCGGTCGGCTCGGCGATCGAACTGCGCGTCCTCACGACCCTCGAAGCACGCGGACTCGTGCTCGTGCGGCAATATCCGCTGCGTCTTGCGAATGGCACCACGATTCACCCGGACGGCGCTGATCCCGCGATCCACTGGGCCGTCGAGATCGACCACGTCGAGTGGCACGGGGGACGGCTCGACGCCCAGTACGACAAGACCCGTGACCGTCAGGCCCGCCTGATCGGCTGGCAGGTCGAGCGTGTCAACGACCAGGAACTCCGAGAGAACTTCGGGGCGGTGATCAACCAACTCCTCGCGCTCCACCGGCAGCGAGCCGCCGAAACTCGTGCCGCGTAGCGCTTCTCGTGAACAAGGTGCGCCATAGGTGCGCACCTTGTTCACGAGAACCGGTGGGAGGCTCACTCGTTGGCGGGTTTGGGTTCCTTCGGGAGGCCGAGGACGCGTTCGCCGACGATGTTGCGCTGGATCTGGCTGGTACCGCCCCAGATCGTCTCGGAACGCGAGAAGAAGAACGACGACATCATCGGGCTGACGGGATATCCGGCGCGGCGCTTGTCGCGTGCTGCTCCCGGCCAACCGCCTGCCTCCGGGCCGCTGTCGATGAGCATGCCCTCCGGACCGTGGATGTCGACGGCAAGCTCCATGGCTGCCTTGTGCATCTCCGACCAGAACATCTTGTTGGTGGCACCGAGCGCGATGGTTCCCATGTCGCCGCTACCCGACAGGGTCGCCGACAGGTTGCGGAGACCGTTGATCTTCAAGATCTGGATCTTGGTGTAGTACTCCATCAGCCGTTGGCGGATCAGCGGATCGTCGATCAGTCCCTTGTCGGTTGCCATCTCGACGAGCAGTCGATACTCCTCGGCGAAGCGCCGGTATCCGGTCGTGGCCGACTGTCCACGCTCGAACGCCAGCGTGGAGTTGGCGACCTTCCAGCCGTTGTTGACCCCGCCAACGACAGCGTCCTTCGCGCAGCGGGCGTTGTCGAAGAACACCTCGCAGAACTCAGCGGTGCCGTCGGGCTGCACGATCCCTCGCACCTCGACACCCTCTTGACGCATCGGCACCAACATGTAGGAGATGCCGGCGTGCTTCTTGACGTCAGCATCGGTGCGCGTGAGCAGGAAGCAGTAGTCGGCGTGGTGACCTTGGGTGGTCCACACCTTCTGGCCGTTGATGACCCACTCGTCGCCGTCGAGCACGGCGGTGGTCTTCAGCGAGGCCAGGTCGGAACCCGAGTTCGGCTCGGAGAAACCCTGACACCAGCGGGTCGTACCGCTGAGGATGCCCGGCAGGAACTCCTTCTTCTGCTCCTCGGTGCCCCACTGGAGGATGGTCGGGCCGACGAGCGTGTCGCCGAAGAAGTCGCCCCGCATCGGCGCCTTCGCGTTCGCGAACTCCTCGGACAACACGACGCCCTGCATCGTGGTGAGTCCCTTGCCACCGTATTCGGCGGGCCAGGTCGCGCAGATCCAACCGCCCTCGAACAACTTCGTCGGCCACTCTTCGTTGAACTGCTTGCGCTGTTCGTCGGTCATCTCGAAGTCGTCGTCGAACCAACCGGCGGGCAGGTTGTCGTGCAACCACGACCTGATCTCGGCGCGGAATTCCTCGGCTTCAGGGGGATAGGAGAGGTCCATTCCCCCATTCTGCCCTGCCACTTGACCCGCGGGTCAAGTCCTGGCCGCCCGTTGTACGACCTCGGCGATTGACACCCAGGAAACGTCTCGGCGACGAAGAGAAATGTCACACCTTCAGCTTGCGCTCGCGATCGCGGCGGCAATGACGCCACTGGACTCCGCAATCCCGATCCACATACCTCTGGAGGACCAGTGCGCAACAGCGCACTTCGAATCACTTCCGGACTGTGTGGCGCCGATGCCATCTGATCGTGTCGTGTCTCCTCCGATCGTCTGGCGCTCAGCGCTCGACGGTCGGACGGGACCATTCACACGCAAGAAACAGTTCGGCGACAGAGGGGAAACGCCAGAGCTTTATGTTGCGCACGCACCGCAGGAGGCAATGGCGCCGCTCGCCGGGCGAATCCCCTTTCCCTACCATTGGAGGACACTGTGCCCAAACGTGCACGACGAATGATTACTGCCGCGGCCGTCGGTCTGACCGGCGCCGCGCTCTTGCCCAACCTGGTGTTTGCCCAAGAACCCGACCCGATCCCGGTGACCGGGCAGCAGTTGAACCTGCTGTTCGTCTTCATCGGAGCGATTCTGGTCATCTTCATGCAAGCGGGATTCGCGCTCGTCGAAACCGGCTTCTGCCAGGCGAAGCACGCAGCCCACGTGGTCAGCACGAACTTCGCCATCTTCGCCCTCGGCTTCATCGCCTTCTTCCTCGTCGGCTTCCCGCTGGCGTTCGGTGGGTTCAGCTACGGGGCCTTCGGACTGGACGAGCCGGTAGGCGGCGCCTTGCTCGGATCGGGCAGTTGGGTGTTCCTGTGGGAAGGCGGTTGGGCGCTCAGTGGTGACAACATCACGATTCCCCTGATCGGCTTCTTCCTTTACATGGTGGCGTTCATGGACACCGTTGCCACGATCCCGACCGGGTCGATGGCCGAGCGGTGGAAGTGGGGCAGCTTCGTGATCTGGGGTCTGTTCTGTGGCGCCCTGTTCTACCCGCTGTTCGCTGCCTGGACCTGGGGCGGCGGCTGGCTGTCGCAGATCTGGGACACGATGAGCCTCGGAGCCGGTTACGTCGACTTCGCCGGATCCGGCGTCGTGCACGCCGTCGGCGGTGCTGCCGCCCTCGCTGGCGCGATCGTGGTCGGACCTCGAGTCGGCAAGTTCTCTGCTGACGGCACCCCGCGAGGCATCCCGGGCCACCACATCCCGATGGCGATGCTCGGCACGTTCATCCTGCTCTTCGGCTGGTTCGGCTTCAACGCTGCGTCGACATTCGCTGCCACCGACGTGCAGTTCGCCGTCGTCGCCACCAACACGGCGATCGCCGGTGCCTTCGGAGCAGTGGCCGCAATGGCATGGATCACGAAGCGGACCGGCAAGCCCGACCCGGGCATGATGGCCAACGGCATGCTTGCAGGACTCGTCGCCATCACCGCTCCGTGTGCGTTCGTCGCACCGTGGGCTGCGGCCGTCATCGGCCTGATCGCCGGTGTCCTCGTCATCGAGTCGGTGTTCTTCATCGAGCGCAAGCTGAAGATCGACGACCCGGTGGGCGCCATCTCCGTACACGGTGTGTGCGGCACCTTCGGTGTCCTCGCAGTCGGTATCTTCTCCAACGGCAGTTACGGCGCCGGCTGGAACCTCAGCCCGTCCGAAGGCGTCGAAGGCATCATCAAGGGCGACTGGGGTCAGCTCGGCGCCCAGGCCATCGGCGCGGTCGTCATCTGGACCGTGATCTTCGGCATTGCCTTCGCCTTCTTCAAGATTCAGGACACGATCTCGAAGTCCCGCGGTAAGGGAGGCATCCGCTCGAAGGACGAGGATCAGATCAGCGGCCTGGACATTCCCGAAATGGGCGTCGAGGCATACCCGACGTTCGTGAAGACCTGAGCAGGACGATCTAGGCACTAGGAGCCAAACATGAAACTCGTGACAGCAATCATCAAGCCGTTCAAGTTGGACGACGTCAAAGACGCCCTCAAGGCTGCCGGCATCACCGGCATCACCGTCGAGGAAGTCCGCGGCTTCGGACGCCAGGGCGGCCACACCGAGACCTACCGGGGATCGGAGTACAAGATCGACTTCGTCCCCAAGGTCAGCCTCAGCATCGTCGTCGAAGACGACGGAGTCGATGGTGTCGTCGACACCATCGTCGCAGCAGCCGCCACCGGCAAGATCGGCGACGGCAAGATCTGGGTCACCGACGTGGATCGCATCGTGCGGATCCGCACCGGCGAAGAAGGCGCCGACGCCATCTAGGCGCCCGACATCCCAACCCGATCGGGGCGCATCGTTGCGTTCCGCCCGTTGGTCCCCGAGCTTCCCTTTGCGTCCTCAGAGGGGTCAGGCTCGGGGACCTTCGCGTTGCTGGTGTGTCGGGCCTCACCACGAATCGGTGGTGGGGAACGCACGGTCGGCCCGACTCCGGCTCGTCGCTGGCGCTTCCCTCGCCGGCGTACGCTCGCTTCCCTCGCCGGCGCACTTCCTTCCTCGCGCACTTCCTTCTTGCTGGCGCTTCCCTCGCCGGGACGACTGCTGGTCGCGTACAGTCGGCCCATGACGACGGTCGAATCAGACGCTCCCCTCACCCCTGCACAGGCGGGGCGGTGGACGGCACAGTGGAAAGAGCTGTACGCCGAGGTCATCACGACCGGGCTCTGTACGGGATGCGCCGGCTGCGTGGTCACCTGTCCACACGACGTGATCGGCTACGAACACGAAGAGGGCAAGTACATCCCGTTCCACCTCGAAGAGGAACTCGGCCTCGAGAACTGCATCCACGGATTCGGTGAAGGGGGTGGCTGCACCACCTGCACCAGGGCATGTCCCCGCTTCCGAGCGTGGGAGCCGTCAGCCGACATGCACCTGTTCGGCCGGGTCCGCGAACCCGATGAGATGGCCGGCATCTGGCGTCAGCTGTACCTCACCCGAGCGAGTGACGAGATGGTCCACAAGATGGGTCAGGACGGCGGGCTCGTCTCGGCGATGCTGATCTGGCTGCGCGAGCACGACTACATCGACGCCGCACTCGTGAGCGGTGTCGAGGACGACGACGCATGGAAGGCCAAACCCGCCGTCGTTTCGACGAAGGAGGAGATTCTCGCCACGGCCGGCAGCCGCTACACGTACTGCGCGAACCCGCTCGCCCTGCCCGAAGCCAAGGAGAAGGGATACGAGCGCCTCGCGTTGGTCGGCATGGGCTGCCAGACGTCGTCGCCGCCGACCATGTGGGACCGCAAGGCCGGCAAGGTGTCCAAGCCGTTCCTCTTCAACATCGGGCTGCTGTGTTCCAAGACCTTCGACGACGCCATCTTCACCGAACTGTTCGAGGCCAAGTACGGCCTGAAGAAGCAGGACATGGTGAAGATGAACATCAAAGGCGTGTTCCAGATCTGGATGAAGGACGGTTCGTACCACGAAGTCGATCTCAAGGAATGCCACGGCTGGACCCGCAAGGGATGCACGAGTTGCCCCGACTTCGCCGCCGAGCACGCCGACGTGTCGACAGGAGGCATCGGCGAGGACAACGACTGGACGCTCACCATCGTGCGGACCGAACTCGGCGAGGAGGTCATCGAGCGGATGATCGCCGACGGCTCGATCATCGCGAAGCCTGCGCAGACCGACGAGACGGCGATGCGCCTGCTGCGTCTGCTGTCGATCGTGAGCCGCCGCCGCTGGCCCAAAGAGGCAGACCCGGCCCCGGCGGTCGGCGTTCCGCCGCCCAAGAAGAAGGTCGCCCCGCCCGCCGACGCCGCCCCCAAGTCCGACTGAGTGTTCGAGATGTGCCAGGGGACTCGGCGTAGCCGGTCCCGAGCACATCTCGAACAGTCACGGGGTCGAGGTGCGGGTGACGCCTTCGGGGTCGCAGGCGACGAGATCGGCTTCGAAGCTTTCGAGCTCGGCCAGCGCCGGACCGCTGATCTCTGGGTTCTCGTTGTTGGCGTCCTCGCCGAGACCGTTCAGGTCGTAGTCCTCGATGACCGCGAGCATGCACTCCTGGATGTCTGGATGGTCCTGGGTCTGGGTGCGCACGAGATCTTGAGCAACACGCCGGGCGCTCGGATCGGACGAGCAGGACGACACGCCGAGCACAGCCACCATGGCGACGGCAAAAGTCTGGGCGAGCGAACGAGAGGTCATCACAGCAGTGCGAGGCTATCGGTCAGCGAGCTGCACAGCTCTGGAGAACACGGCGTCGAGCATCGGCTCGGTGAGGCGCTTCGTGAACGTGTTCTGCTGGCTCGGGTGGAACGAGCAGATCAGTGTGGGGCCGCCATCGATCAGCACCTCGACACCGTGGCCGAACTTCGGCCGTGGGCGCACACCGAAGTGTGTGCAAGCGGCCTGATATCCGAACTGGCCCAGACACACCACCACCATCGCGTTGCCGAGCGCGGCGAATTCGCGTTGCAGGAACGGGGCGCAGGCGTCACGCTCCTGCGGAAGCGGCGTGTTGGCGGGCGGAGCACACTTGACGGCGGCGGTCACCCACGCGTCGGTGAGCTCCAATCCGTCGTCGACCGACACCGACTCGGGCTGGTTGGCCAGACCCGCACGGTGCAGCGCCCGGAACAACCAGTCGCCGCTGCGATCGCCGGTGAACACCCGACCGGTCCGGTTCGCGCCGTGGGCTGCTGGCGCCAGGCCGAGAACGACGATCCGTGCTGCGACGTCGCCGAACCCGGGGATCGGCTTGCCCCAGTAGTCCTCGTCGCGATAGGCGGCCCGCTTCTCCACTGCCACCTGCTCACGCCACGCCACCAACCGCGGGCAGACACGGCATCCGACCACGTCACGTTCAAGTCTGGCGAGCGGAGTCATGGCCCTCGACAGTAGGTTGGAAACACTCCATGGCCACCGCGAAGAAGTCTCCCCCACCATCGTTCACCACGATCTTGCTCGTGCGACACGGCCAAACGCCGACCACCGGCAAGGTCCTGCCAGGACGGGCCAAGGGTCTGCACCTCGCAGACGAGGGTCGTCGTCAGGCCCAGATCGCCGCTGACCGGATCAGTGAACTGAAGCGCGTCGATGCGATCTACTCATCACCACTCGAGCGAGCGAAGGAGACGGCGGCGCCGATTGCGACTGCCCGAGGTCTGACGACCAAGGTCGACCGCGGACTGTTCGAGTGCGACTTCGGCGACTGGACCGGCGCGGAGCTGAAGAAGCTGATGAAGCTCCCCGAGTGGCAGACGGTCCAGCGCGCTCCGTCGACGTTCCGATTCCCCAACGGAGAGAGCTTCACCGAGATGCAGACCCGCATGGTCAACACTCTCGACCGCCTCCGCGCTGCGCATCCGGGCGGCACGATCGTGTGCGTGTCGCACGCCGACACCATCAAAGCTGCAGTCGCTCATGCAATGGGCACCCACATCGACCTGTTCCAACGCATCGTGATCAGTCCGGCGTCGGTCACGGCGATCGGCTACGGCCCCGGCGGGCCCGTCGTGCTTGCCGTGAACTCGACCGGGCGACCGCTGACCGACCTCCAGCCGTCATGACCGGAGACGCAGCATGAGCGTGTTCTACGAGTTCGACGAGGTGTCGGCATTCACCGTCGGCACGGTCGGCCGACCCGGCGAACGCATCTTCCTCCTGCAAGCTCGCGCAGATGGCGAGCGCGTCACGGTGAAGTGCGAGAAGCAGCAGACCGCGGCGATCGTGCAGTATCTCCGGCGGGTACTGGCCGACCTGCCACCTGCCGAGGACCGACCGATGAGTG
Source organism: Actinomycetes bacterium (assembly GCA_031426215.1). Taxonomy (GTDB): domain Bacteria; phylum Actinomycetota; class Acidimicrobiia; order Acidimicrobiales; family Ilumatobacteraceae; genus Sva-07. The sequence continues at coordinate 54,392 of JANPKU010000042.1, read as the reverse complement.
GAGCGCTCGAGCTGCGTGAACCGCTCGACGCGGTCTTCGTGCTCGGTCCGATCGGACTCGGCTACGACCGGGCCAACGACCGGGTACTCATTCAACTCGAAGAAGTCGGCGAGCTCGACGAAGAGGGCGAGATGGTCGACAACGACGACCGGGGCCACGTGCGTCTCTATCTGAGCCGTGGGCAGGCAGCAGCGTTCTGCGACCACGCCGACGGTGTGGTCGAGGCGGGTCGGCCCGCGTGCCAGTGGTGCGCGTTCCCGATGGATCCCGATGGTCACGACTGCCCCCGGATGAACTGACCGTGTCCGAACCGTCGCCCGCCGAATTCGAAGACGTCGACACCGAGTTCGACGACGACCTCGAAGCCGACGGGTACGAAGACGAAGACGACGATGATGATGAAGACGACGAGGGGCGCGGCGTCGAGCTGCGCGTCGATGCCATCGACGATCCGATCGCTCATCTCCTGCGCGGTGAGATCGAGATCGAGGGTCGCATGCCCTACAGCAGCAACGCGACGTTCCTCGTGCACGTGGTTGCCGACGGCCGATCCCATCCTGCGATCTACAAGCCGACACGTGGCGAGCGACCGCTGTGGGACTTCGAACCCGGCCTCCATCGTCGTGAAGTGGCCACATACCTGCTGAGCGAGCATCTGGGACTCAGCGTGATCCCGCCGACGGTCCTACGCGACGGCCCGGTCGGTGAGGGGTCGGTGCAGTGGTTCGTCGTGGCCGACCACAGTCAGCACTACTTCACGATCCACGAAACACACCCCGATCTCCACGACCGTCTACGTGCGATGGCGCTGCTCGACGTTCTCGCCAACAACACCGACCGCAAGAGTGGCCACGTGTTGCTGATCCCCGAGCGCAACAGCGAGCCGGCATCGGTGTGGGGCATCGACAATGGCCTCTGCTTCGCCGCCGAGAACAAGCTGCGCACCGTCATCTGGGAGTTCGGCGGCGAGGAGATCCCCGAGGTATGGCTCGACCGGGTCGCCGCCCTGTGCGAGCGCGTTCCGCTGGAGGTCGCCACGCTCCTCGCCGACGACGAGGTGGAGGCGCTGCAGCGTCGAGCGAGCTGGTGCGTGATGCATCGCCGGTTCCCCACCGATCCGTCCGGTCGCCGTTATCCCTGGCCGCTGGTCTGACCGTGTCCGATCATCGTGACGCGGAACGCTCCGCGGACGACGATCGGCTCGACGAGCTGATCCATCGCGCCGACCTCGATGGGCTCGTGCGGATGATCGACGACCGGTGCAGTTCACGCGACTGGGGCGGCCTCCTGCGGGTGCGCGACCGGTCTCGCCACGCGGTGGCGACCGGTCGTCAGCTCTGGCCCGCCGCCACCCTGGCCGAATACCGCCTGGCACTGCTGGCGACGCCCGAGTACGTCGCTGCAGTCCTCGACGAGAGCGATGGCCTGTCCGGCCGGTTCACGATCGGGCCCCTCACCGAAGTCGCCGCCCAACTCCACTCGTGGGACGAACTGCGCTCAGTCCTCGACCTCGGGCCCCGGGCCTCGTTCGTCGCACACGAACGCGTGATACGCGGCGAACGCCTCGACGCACCCGATCTGCCCGCCGTGCTCGATCTACCGCTCGAACTGCAGCCGTGGGAACCGGAGTACCCGCTTGCGACCTATACCGATGGCGGCGCCGAGTTCCCGATGCCCGAGCTGCCCGATGACTGGACCGACATCGTGCCCGTTCGCAGCGAGATCCTCGACGACGAGGTCGACCTCGCCGTCCGCCAGCTCGTCGAGCCGTGGCTGACCGGCTCGAACGGCCACGCCGACGTGGTCTGTGTCGAGGGTGAGGTTGCCGACGCGCTCGGCGCGCTCGGACTGCGCCGCGCCCGGATCGTCGAACTCGACCCGGCAACTGCACTTGCCTGGATCGCCTGGGCCGGGGCGAGCGGTGGAGCTCACGGACGACGACGCGGCGCCGCGTCCGGCCGGTTCGGGGCGTGGTGGATGCTCGCTGCGTTCGGTGACCTGATCGATGATTGGCCGGTTCCGCCCGAGGAACTCGGCCAACTTGCAGCCTCGTTGCGCTGGTATCGCTGGGACGCTCACGAGCCGACGATGGGTTGGAACCTCCAGCTCGCCGTGGACGACCCCGACGAGGGCGTCGCCTGGGCCATCCTGGCCCGCGACGCAGCCTGATCACCCCAGAAACCTGAAATTGCCCGGGATCGTGACGGTGAGCGTCACGATCCCGGGCAATTTCGGGAACTCGAGGGGTGGCCCGAGTCAGCTGCGGGCGGCGAGGGCGGCGAGGAGCTGAGGAAGGACCTTGTGGACGTCACCGACGATGCCGAGGTCGGCGACACCGAAGATCGGTGCCTCCTTGTCCTTGTTGATCGCGATGATGTTCTTCGAGCCCTTCATCCCCACCATGTGCTGGGTAGCACCGGAGATGCCCGCAGCGATGTACACGGTCGGCTTGACGACCTTGCCGGTCTGGCCCACCTGGTAGCTGTACGGCACCCAGCCGGCGTCGACGATCGCACGCGAAGCACCCGGCGCCCCCTTGAGTGCCTTCGCGAGCGACTCGATCATCTCGAACTTCTCGGACTCGCCGAGCCCACGGCCGCCCGCGACCACGACGGCGGCTTCGTCGAGCTTCGGACCAGAGTGCTCCTCGACGTGCACCGCAGTGACGTTGGCACCACCGGTGGAACCGAGGTCGGGAATCGGAGCCGACACGACTTCGCCCGCTGCACCAGCGCCGGCTTCGGCGACGAAGCTCTTCGGACGGAACGCCGCGAGATACGGGCGCTCGCCAGTGAAGGTGGAGTTGACCAGCTTGGCGCCACCGAAGATCGGCGTCTGCACGGTGACCGAGTCACCCTCGACCGTGACGGACGTGGAGTTCGTGAGCACGGTGCGGTCGAGCTTGACGGAGAGGCGCGCCATCACGTCGCGGCCCTCGTAGCTCTGCGGGAACATGATCAGGTCGGGGCTGTCGCCGCCGTCGATCACGGCCTTCATCGCCGCAGCAACGGCCACGCCGGGAAGTGCCCCGCCCAGGTCGCCCGTGGCGTAGACCTTCGCGGCGCCGTGATCTCCGAGTGCGCCAGCAGCGCCGGCACCGTCGCCGGCGATGAACGCCGATACGGTGCCACCGAGGCTGCGAGCCTTCGTGAGCAGTTCGAGGGTTCCCGTGGTGGGAGCGCCCTCGGTGGCCTGTGCGAACACCCAGATGTTGTCGATACCCATCAGTTGTCTCCTCAGATGACTTTCAGGTTGTCGAGGAACTCGACGATCTTGTTGAACGACTCGCCGTCGTCTTCGATGACCTCGCCGGCCTCACGGGCGGGAGCGTTCTCGACGGACGTGATCTGCTGGGCCCACGACACCGACTCGATGCCGAGGTCGGCCGCGGTGACGGTCTCGACCGGCTTCGACTTGGCGGCCATGATGCCCTTGAAGCTGGGGTAGCGAGGCTCGACGACGCCGGCTGTCACCGAGACCACGGCGGGAAGCGAGCAGGTGACCTCGTCGTAGCCGGACTCGGTCTGACGATCGACCTTGAGGACGCCGTCGGCGATCTCGATCCGCTTGGCGAAGGTGATCGACGGCAGACCGAGGACCTCGGCGATCTGCTCGGGCACGGTGCCGGTGTAGCCGTCGGACGACTCGGTTCCGGCAATGATCAGGTCGACATCACCGAGCTTCTTCGTTGCTCCCGCCAACATCTTCGCCGTGGTGAGCGCATCGGCGCCGGCGAGCGAGGCATCGCTGACCAGAACTGCTCGGGCGGCCCCCATCGCAAGTGCGGTGCGCAACCCCGACGTCTCGTCGTTCGGCGCCATCGACACGAGGCTGACCTCGCCACCGCCGGCTGCGGTGACCAGCTGCAGAGCCATCTCGACGCCGTAGCTGTCGGACTCGTCGAGGATGAGCTTGCCATCACGCTTGAGCGTGTTGGTGGAGGGATCCAGCTCGCCGGGCAGCGCCGGGTCGGGGATCTGTTTCACACAGACGATGACGTTCATAAGGACGCCCAAGTTACCGGTGCGTCAACTTGCACCCAAACCGTGCGACGAAGTCGTTGCCGCACATTGGTACCGTCGGCGCCTTGCGGATCCTGCTGGTGGTCAATTCCTTCGCATCGTCGGTCACGGCGCGCAACACCGTGATCGTGCATCGCCGACTGAGCCAGGGCCACGCCGTCGAGATCGTCGAGACGAACCGTCGAGGTCATGCAACCCGTTTCGCCCATGACGCCGCCCGACGGGGGGTCGACGTGGTCATCGGCTTCGGCGGCGACGGCACCCTCAACGAGGTGGCAACGGGCATCGCCGGCACCGACACGGCACTCGGGGTGCTTCCGGGTGGTTCCACGAACGTGTTCGCCCGCACGCTGGGCCTTCCGAACGACCCCGTCGAGGCGGCCGATCACCTCGCCAACGGCATCGAGGCCGCCGACATGCGCCCCATCGGACTCGGACAGGTCAACGGCCGATACTTCTGTTTCCACACGGGGGTCGGCTTCGACGCGGCCGTGGTCGAACGGGTCGAGCAGCGAGCGTCGCTGAAGCGTTGGCTCGGGCACCCCCTGTTCATCTGGTCAGGACTCTCGACCTGGCTCACCGGCTACGACCGGCACACGCCCCACTTCCGCCTCAGTGGCGACGGCGGCCCTGACGTCGAGAACGGCTATTTCACCATCGTGCTCAACACCAATCCGTACACCTACCTCGGCAACAGGCCGCTCGATCTGTCACCTGCGGCAACGCTCGATCGCGGATTGGTGGCAATCACCTTCACGACGATGAACGCCGCAGCGATCCTCACCTCGCTCGCCGGAGCGCTGCGCGGTGGCGGCGTCAGGCCGGCTGACCACCTCGACATCCGAGTCGACGTGGGCCGCCTCGTCATCGAGGACGAGACCCCGTTCCCCTACCAGGTCGACGGCGACGCACTCGGCAGTACGAGACGCCTCGAATTCACCCACGTTCCCGACGCGGTACAGCTCGTCTTCCCGACGTGACATTCACGCAGTGATGGTCGGCCACGCCGCTGCGACCGATTCGGCGCCACGTCCGAGAGCCGACAACGCGATGTCGGGCACGTCCGTACACACGCCGTCGACGCCGAGTTCGGACAGCTCCACGAGCCGACCGGGGTCGTTGCAGGTCCAGGTGTTGATCGCCATGCCATTCGCATGGCACAGCGCCACCAGCGCCTCGTCGACCTGAGGTTCGTACGGATGCAGTGCTGCATGTCCCGCTGCCGCAAGCCGTCCGATCGTTGCGGCGTCGACCGGAGCGGACGTCAGACAACCCGTCGCGATATCGGGAGCGAGATCACGGCAGGCGGTCACGGTGGTCCACGAGAACGACGAGATCAGAAAACGCTGCAAGGCCCGCGGTCCACGCCGACGAAGCTCCTCGATGATCGGTGCGATCATCGACATCGTCGGGTCGTAGCCAGCGTCACGACTCGAGTTCTTGATCTCGACGTTCACGAGCATCCGGTCGCCGCACGCGTCGAGCACCTCGGCGAGGCTGGCGAGCCCGAGCGCATCGATCTCGTCCAACGTATCCGGCAGCGGATCGTGGGCGACGAGCAGTCGTCCATCCGGTGCGCGACGAACGTCGAGTTCCACACCGTCGGAACCCAGACGATCGGCGAGTTCGAACGCCGCGGGTGTGTTCTCTGGGGCAGCGACAGAAGCACCACGGTGGGCGAGCACGAGCATGCACCCATCATGGCGGAACACACTCGGCGCCGCGAACAAGTGGCCAATGTGCCCTTGCGGCGGCACACTGCGGCGCCTACAGTTCGACCCGGCCCGAATGGCCTCTCGCCTCCTGGCGACGTCCCCCATCCCCGGCGGTACCCCCGCCACCCCCACCTTCGAGGAGCACCAAACGTGTCGATCCTTGCGTCCAGCCTCACCCTTGGAGCAGCAGACTACGAATGGCGCGACCACGCCATCTGCCGCGACACCGACCCGGAGCTGTTCTTCCCGGTCGGCACCACAGGACACGCGCTGGTCCAGATCGATCGCGCGAAGGAGGTCTGCGACGAGTGCGGCGTGGCCAAACAGTGCCTCGATTTCGCGCTCGAGACCAATCAGGACTCGGGAATCTGGGGCGGTCTGACCGAGGAAGAGCGTCGGGTCATCCGCCGCCGTCGCGTCGCCGCCTCCCGCGCCGCCCGCGTCAGCTGAGTTCAGAAGACGAAGTCACACCCGGCGAGGGAAGCGCCAGCGACGAGCCGGATCGGAGGCGACCCCGATCGACGCCCACGTGCGTGATGTGAGCCTCCGACAGCGTGCAGCATCAATCGTGTGCCGGGACGCAGAGCTCGATGACCGTTCCGTGCTGACGGCTGGCACCGTCGCCCAAGCCGGCGCCGGCCAAGTCGTCTTTCGTCGCAGGGCGGATGTCGATGGTGCCGTTGAGTTCGGTGGTCACCAACGTGCGCACGATCGACAGCCCGAGTCCAGTCGCGTGGTCGATGTCGAACGAGGGATCGACGCCGCGTCCGTTGTCGACGACCCGGATGGTGAGATTGCGATCGTGCTGCGAGAGCCCGACCTGCACGTCGCCGCCGCCGCTTCCTTCCGGGAACCCGTGATCGACAGCGTTCTGCAACAACTCGGTGAGCACGACCGACAGCGGTGTCGCCGTGTTGGCCGGGATACGCCCGCCGTCTCCACTCACGGTGAAACGCACGGGCCGATCGGGCGACTGGAGACCCTCCTCGGCGAGGCGCAGCAATGGTCGGACGATCTCGATGAACGCGATGTCCTCGCCCGGTTCGCGCGACAACGACTCGTGCACGAGTGCGATCGTGCGGATCCGACGAACAGAATCCTGCACGGCCGCCTTCGCCTCGGGGTTGGTGAGCCGACGCGACTGCAGGCGAAGCAGTGACGAGATCGTCTGCAGGTTGTTCTTCACCCGGTGATGGATTTCGCGGATCGTCGCGTCTTTGCTCAGCAGGAGGCGATCGCGTTTGCGCAACTCGGTGACGTCTCGCACCAACAGCAGGCCGCCGGCGATACCAGGACCGGACGCGGTCTTGGTGACGATCGGAACGCACCGACACAGCAGCGTGGCGTCAGTGCCCTGTTCGAACTCCTCGACGACCGGTTCGAACCGTTCGAACGCCTGACGGACGGGGCCGTCGTGGAAGCCCAGCTCGGCCAGCCGCATGCCGACGGGATTGGCCTGGATGCCCACGCGATGCAGCGCCGAGTTCGCGTTCGGCGACACGTACGTGACGGTGCCGGATGCATCGAGCGTCAAGACACCGTCGCCGACGCGGGGCGCCGCACTCGAGTCGGCGACGCGCCCGGCGAACGGGAACGATCCGACCTCGATCATCTGCACGAACTCTTCGAAGATGTCGGAATAGTTGCGTTCGAGTTCGCCGAGCGGGCGGCCTGCTCGAACCTTCCATTCCTTCGTGAGTACGGCGATCACCCGATCCTGGCGACGCACGGGAATCGCGAGCATGCGACCGAAATTGAGTTCGTCGTTGCCACCGTCGACATTGATGGCCCCCTCGACGCGTTGACCGCGCTCAGCAGCCTGTTCGATCAGCTCGGCCTCGTCGCCGGCAGCCCACGTCCCGACGTAATCGGTGACGTAGATCGTCTGGTTCGTCGCCGGGCGAACCTGATCGACGATGAGCCACTTCCCCTCGCTCGAGCGGACGTAGAGCAGCAGATCGGCAAAGCACAGGTCGGCGAGGAACGCCCACTCGGCGCTGAGCCGGTGCAGGTGATCGATGTCGTCGCGTTCGAGCGTGGAGTGCTCGCGGGCCAGTTCGGCGAGAGAGGTCATCACCGTTGATTCTGCCTGATGATCAAGCGTTGCGCAGGTGACCGGCCAACTGGCCCAACCCGGCGAGGTCGTGGATGTCACCCTCGAGCCAGGGCACCGAGATCATCGCCGGCGCCATCGCAGCGAGTTCCGAATGCCGATCGGACTCACGTGCAGCAACCAGGGCAACGTCGTCGAATCTCGCTGCGATCTGGGTCAGGACGGAGCGAACATTCTTGACCGGCAGGTCGAGACGCTCTGCCACGGCGTCGGCGAGCGGGCCCGGGGCCTGATCGGTCAGTGCTGCCGCGCTGTTGGCTGCCTGTCGACTGGCGAGCTCCTCGGGCAGCACCCGGTTCGCGATGATCGCACCGAGGCACATCTGCCGCTCGAGCAGTGACCGGGCGAGGAAACGGGCCTCGTGGCTCGGCGCGGTCTCGAGCGTCGTGACCACGACGAAGGCGGTCCTGGGGTCGACGAGCAACGCTTCGACTTCACGGGCGCGACGCACGAACCCGGCCTCCATCGCCTGGAACAGCACGAAGAAGTCGGCAATGTCCTGCAGAAACCGTGAGCCCAACACCCGATCGGCCACCTGGTAGAACGGCTTCGACGCCATCGTGAACAGTCGTGATCGGTAGGGCACCGTGAGCCACCGCAACAGCCGGCTCCCGAAGAACTCGACCATCCGACCCGGTGCATCGAGGATCGAGAGAGCGTTGCGCGATGGCGGCGTGTCGACGATGACGAGGTCGAAGTCGCCGCGAGCATGCAGATCGTGGAGCTGTTCCATCGCCAGGTACTCGTGGCTGTGCACGAATCGGCTCGTGATGTTCTCGTACAGCGGATTGGCGAGCACCGCATCGCGGATCGCGGCGTCGGGAGCGTGGCGCATGATCAGCTCGTCCCATCCCGCCTTGGTGTCGAGCATCGCCACCCACACCTCGCCACGAACCTTGACCCCGGCGTCGGTGAATGCAGCGGGATCGATCCGTATCGGCGTGTTGCCGAACTCGTCGAGGCCGAGCGCCGTGGCCAATCGTCGGGCGGGATCGACCGTGAGCACCAGTACCCGACCTTTCTGTCGGGATGCGGCAGCGATGCCGAGCGCCGCAGCGATCGTGGTCTTGCCGACGCCACCGGAGCCGGCGACCAGGATCATCTCGCGACTGGCGAGCAGATTGTCGAGATCACTCACGGCGCCGCCGTCCTGCCGAGTCACCGACGGGTTCGGGGTCGAGTTCGTCGGTGAGCGCGTCGGCCACGAGCGACACCACACGTGGACCGGACGCCCGTGCGAACAACTCCGGCACGGTGATGATCGGGAGATCGTCGGCCACGTCGTCGGCTCCGTCGATCCAGGTACGCAGCCGGTCGAGATGGGCGGCCCCGGTGGAGCGCCGCGACTCGGTCAGGCGTGCGGCGGCCAACACGGTCGGAGCACCCGCCCCGACCGCCTCGACGAGAACCGGCATTGCCTCGTCGAGACGATCGACGACGGTCTGCTCTCGCCGGTTGAACATCGCAGGGAGCACCCGGTTCGCGATGACCGCCGCGGCGTGCGCTCCGGTTTCGGCTCGCAGCCGAGAGAGCAGGTCGATGGTCTCGGTGACCGGCATCTCCTCCGGTGTGGTCACCACGGCCACACCGGTTCGCAGCGGATCATCGAGGATGTCGAGCATCCATTGGGTCTGATCGCGCACGAGTCCGACCTGCACCAGATCGGCGATCACCCGGGGCGCTCCGATCTGGCTCACGATGTGTCCGCTCGCCTCGGCATCGACGACCACCAGGTCGTAGTTCCGCTCTCGCACCTCCCAGCAGAGCTTGCCGACGCCGAGGATCTCCTTGACACCCGGTGCGGCATCGGCGACGAAGTCGAACGTGGACGCGAGCGGGCCGATACGCCCGAGGAACGGGATCCGCACGAACAGGCGCAGATACTCACGCAGCGAGTCCTCGGTGTTCATCGCCATCGCGTACAGGTTGGGCGCCACCTCGGTGGGCTCGAACTCGAGCGGTCCCACGTCGAACGCGTTGGCGAGGGCTCCTTTGGCATCCATCTCGCACACGAGCGTCCTGCGCCCGTGTCGCGCTGCGACGTCGGCAATGGCTGCGGCGACGGTCGTCTTGCCGACACCGCCCTTGCCGGTGACCCAGAGCAGGTCGAGGTCGAGCAGACCAGGCCGACCTCCGGGACCCAAGCTCAGCCTCCGAAGCCGATCCTGCGATCGCCGTCGGCCGAGCCGAGCTCGATGTAGGCGATCTTCGCCGAAGGAATGCCGACGTCCTTGCCCCGCTTGTCGCTGATCCACAACACATCGGTCGCTCCGGCGAGTGCCGCCTCGACCCGCGACTTGAGTTCCTCACGGTCCACGTTCTCGGCGAGCTCGATGTTGATCTCGCGGGGGGCTTGGGTGACTCCGATGCGTACGTCCACGCCGCCACGCTACCTGCGCCCCGGCGCCGTGTCGCTCGGTACAGCACTACGGTGACCGGATGGACGTGACGCCGTGACCAGTATCGCGATTCCGTTGTTCCCGAACTTCACCGCTCTCGACGGGATCGGCCCGTACGAGGTGCTGCAACGGATTCCCTCCTTCGACGTGACGTTCATCGGTCACGACCGCTGCATCGTGCGCTCGGACAACGGCATGCTCGGCATCGAAATCGATGCGACGTTCGAGGAGATGGCGACACCAGACATCGTGGTGTTCCCGGGCGGCTTCGGCACACGCGCGCTGATGACCGACGACCGTGTGCTCGAGTGGGTCCGCTCCGCTCACGTTTCGACGATCCACACGACCTCGGTGTGCACAGGCTCACTCGTTCTCGCCGCCGCTGGCCTCCTGCATGGTCTCACCGCCACCACACACTGGGGTGCGCTCGATGTGCTGAGCGAGCATGGCGCCATCCCCACGAGCGAGCGCGTGGTCGAACATCTCGACCAGCGGATCATCACGGCGGCAGGCGTGTCGAGCGGCATCGACATGGCGCTCCGGCTCGTCGAACTGCTCGTGGACCGGACTGCTGCCGAGGCCGCTCAGCTGATGATCGAATACGACCCGCAGCCCCCATTCGACAGTGGCTCGACCGCCAAGGCGAGCCCCGAGGTCGTCGAGCGCGTCATGGAGTACGCCCGAGCCCGCCACTGAACCTCACTGCGAATCGCCCGGGGTTCACCAGGAGACGTTCTCGGCCTTCAGGACGGATCGGCGAGAGGTGCGAGGGCTGCGACGAGCTCGTCGACCGACCACTTGCCCTGCTGCTCGACGGTGTCGCCCATCTCCCACGAGCGCACGCGCTTGACCACTGCCCCCTGTGCGAAGAACATCTCACCGGTGAACTGACACGCGGTGCTGCTGAGGTACGCGACCAGCGGTGAGATGTTGGCGGGGTCCCACTCGTCGAAGGCGCCCTCCTTGGGAGTCATGATCTCTTCGAGCCCTGGCGTGGCGAGCGTCAAACGGGTACGAGCGCCCGGCGCGATGCAATTGCTCTGGACGTCGTATCGCGCGAGTTCCTTCGCCGCGATCTGGCTGAACGTGGCGATGCCCGACTTCGCGGCGCCGTAGTTGGCCTGTCCCGGGTTGGAGAACAGCCCGGAGGTGCTCGATGTGTGCACGAGATTGCGGCGCTTGCCTCGCCCGGCCTTGTGCTCCTCGCGCCAATAGGCTGCCGCCCAACGGGTGGGCGCGAAGTGACCCTTCAGGTGCACTGCGATGACCGAGTCCCACTCGGCTTCGGTCATGTTGACGATCACCCGGTCGCGCAGAATGCCTGCGTTGTTCACCAGGATGTCCAGCTCGCCGAATTGCGCGATTGCCGAATTGACGAGCCGTTGGGCGCCTTCCCAATCAGCGACATCATCGTGGTTGGCAATCGCCTCTCCGCCACGAGCACGAATCTCGGCCGCCACTTCCTCAGCCGGCGTCTGGTCGCTGCCCTCGCCGTCGTTCGCTCCACCGAGATCGTTGATGACGACCTTCGCACCCTCCTCGGCGAACAGCAACGCGTGCTCCCGACCGATCCCGCGTCCGGCACCGGTGATGATCGCGACTCGTCCGTCGAGTGAGGTCATGTGTGCTCCTTGTCGACCCGATGACCGGCGGGCGCCGGACGTGGTCACGGAACCGTAGCGATCCGACCCCGTCGGAGGCGATTCCCGACTGGCACCCCGATGCTCGCTCGATGGCGAGCCGACCAACGATCGTCAGAGGAAGATCAAGTCGACGCCGGTGCCCCTCGGGAATGTCGCACCGGCCTGGACCTCTTCGCCGTCGACCGAGATCGACACGAAGGTGCCGTCGGTCGTTCCGAGGAGACTGTTCACCGTGAAGCCCGCCTCGACCAGCGCTGCTTCCGAGGCGGGATAGGTCAGACCGGTCAGGTCAGGAATCGCAACGAGATCGGGACCCTTCGAGAGCTGGAACGTGACCGTACCACCGCGCTCGACAGGCGTCTCGGGAGGCGGTGCCTGCGCCACGATGCGGCCGACTTCGACATCGACGCTGAAGACGTCCTCACCCTGTGCGGTGACCAACTGGAGCGCATCGAGCGCGGCGGTGGCTTCGGCGGCAGTGAGGTTGGCGAGGTTCGGTGCCGGCCGCGGTGCGGGTCCGAGTGACACCGTGATCACGATCGCGGTATCGGGAAGTACCTGGGCACCGGCGGCCAACGTCGCGTCGTCCTGCACCTGCCAACGGATCACCGTTCCCACAGGGATCTCTTCGGAGAACTCGGGGGGCGCTTCGATCGGGACGAGCCTGAGTTCGGTGAGGGTGCGTTGCGCGTCGACGAGCGTCACGCCGGTCAGCTCTGGCAGCGTGCGGAGTTCGAATCCGTCACTGACGACGATGACGAAGGTCTCACCCTCGTCGAGCATTTCACCGGCAGCGGGTACGGTACGAACGACGTGGTCGATCTCGGGCACGACGTCGCTGCGTTCGCGCTCGGTCTCGATCACCCAGCCGTTCCCTGCGATTTCGTTACGGGCGACTGCTTCCTCGACGCCGGCGAGATCCGGCACCTCGAACGACTCCGTGCGCAACAGCAGCCATCCGGCGTAGCTGAGCAATGCGATCCCGACGAGTGCGATCAAGCCGAACAACAGATACTTGCCCCACGGTCGCCTGGGCTTCTCCTCGTCGTAGAGGATGCCCGATGACGTCGGATCGAGGGGCGCCATCGCCGCCGCCACGGCGGTGGCGGGCATCTCGACGGTGCCCGGGGCGGGGACGGCACCACCGGGAGGCCCGGCGGCCACCTGGACGGCTCCGGTCGGCGGATCGGCCAGATCGGTGAGCAACAGCAGCGGCAACGGCGCGACGACATCGTCCGCTTCGGTTTCGTCTCCGGTGTCGATGTCTTGGGTTTCGGTGTCGATCCCGGTGTCGACGTCGCCGGATGCAACGTCATCGGCAGCAACGTCGGCCTCATCGGCAGCAACGTCGGCCTCGATGTCGTCTGCGAGATGGTCGTCGATCGATGATGCGATGCCATCGTCCAGATCGACGGCCAACGGTGCCGCTGCGACGCGGTTGGCCAACGAATTGGCGAACAAGCTCGACGCCATGACCGGGATCGGTTCAGGCCGAGGGAGCGCTTCGGCGGCAGCGACGAGCGCCTTCGAGAACTCGGGCGCGGTCCATCGATCCTCCGAGTCGGGACGCCCGCCACGTTCGAGGACGGATGCAAGCGAACCCATGTCGGCGGTGACCGGCATCAACTTGCCCACACGGGCCGCCAGTGTCGACACGGTGGAGTGGCCGGCGAAGGGCACCTTGCCGGTCATCGACTCGGCGAGGCACAGCGACAGTGCGTACACGTCGGTCTTCGCGTCGACATCGAGTCCGAGCGCCTGCTCGGGCGACGCATACCGGGCAACGTGCGTGGCAACGGTCGCCGGTTCGTCCCAGGCCTCGGCACCGATGAGTTGTGCCATCGCGAAGTCGACGATGCGCAACCGCGCGTCCTCCCCGAACACCAGCTTCGATGGCGTGATCTCGGTGTGGATCACGCCGCGTCCGTGAGCGGCCTCGAGTGCTCGGCACGCTTCCAGGCCGACGACGAGCGCTTGTGACGGGGCGAGCAGCCTTCCCCGATCGAACAGATCGCGCAAACTGCCGCCGCCGAGGTATTCCACGACCCAGTACATCGTGGGCTCGTCGTCGATCTCGGTCTCACCCCAGTCGAGCACCGACGCGATGTTCGGATGCCTGAGTGACATCGCGACCTCGACCTGACGTCGAAATGCCTGACGGAACGCTGACGTGGCCGACAGTTCCGGACGCACGATCTTCACGGTCACGGGACGGCTCGCCTCGACGTCGATCGCCTCGGCGATCACCGTGTTCGCGCCAGCACTGACGACATTGTCGATGCGATATCGCTCGTTCAAGACACGCCCGGCGAGCGTGCTCACGCCGTTCGGCGTCGGGTCGGGTGTGTCAGCATCCACAGCGGCGGAAACGCTACCGCCTGAGCAACTCGCGCAGAGGGCGGGCATCATGGAGGTGTGAACGATCGCGTGACAGACCCCGACGCAGCCGCCGTCGACGATCTCGTTCCGGCGACGACCGACGATATCGCCGAGTCCGCCCTGGCAGAGACGCCGCAGGAGCGACCGAAACGCCGCTTCGATCGCGGGTTGCTGATCGCCAGCTTGGTGATTGCGTGTGGCCTCGTCCTCGTGATCTTCGGGCTGACCACCGCCTTGACCGGTGATGACGGAATCGATCGGCCCGAGGCGATCGAGTCGGTGCAGCCGGTCGAGAACGCCGTGCAGGCGTTGCAACAGGAGCGTGTCGTGGTCGACCTGCAGCCCGGCTACGAGGCTCGCCTCGTGATCGACGGCATCGAGTTGCCGACCACCGCGATCGGGCAGTCCGACGTCGACCCGTTCGACCAGGCCCAAGCGGGGGCGCAGGTCGACCTGCCCATCACGGCGGTGTTCGACCCGGGCAACGCCGTGATCTCGTTCCAGCCGGTCGAGGGTGCCCTGATCGAGTCGTTCGCCCAAGGTCTCCACGAGGTGCGCGTGATCTACTGGCGCATCGAGGACGGCCCCGAGCAGGCTCGTAGCTACCGCTGGGAGTTCAACGTCGTCTGATCATCCGCCCCGAATCAGGTCGGCGGAAGCTCGCCGGTGGCGAGAAGGTGCTCGAATCCTGCTTCGTCGAGGATCGCCACGCCGAGCGACTCCGCCTTGGTGAGTTTGCTCGCACCCGCCGACTCCCCGACGACGAGCGCAAACGTCTTCTTGCTGACACTGCCTGGGCTCTTGCCGCCACGTGAGGTGATCGCCTCCTCGGCCTGCTCGCGGTTGTAGTTGGCGAGCGTTCCCGTGACGACCACCGCCTTGGCGTCGAGCGTCTGTGGCGTATCGGCGCGAGCGGCCGCCGCGGCCTCGGCCGCCGCTGGATCTCCGAAGTTCACGCCAGCAGCTCGGAGTCGGTCGATGTACGCATGGTTCACGTCCTGTGCGAACCAGCTGGAGATCGTGGTGGCGATCACGTCGCCGACGCCGTCGACCGCCGCGAGCTCCTCGACGGACTTCGACACGATCGCATCGAGGGTGTGGAACGCGTTCGTCAGCGCCAGCGATGCGGCCGGCCCGAGGTGACGGATCCCCAGTGCGGTGAGCAGCTTCGGCAGCGGTCGCTGCTTCGAGTTCTCGATCTCGACGACCAGCTTCTGCGCGCTCGTCGGACCGACCCGATCGAGCCCGACAAGTTGCTCGACGGTGAGCGAATAGAGGTCGGCCGGATCGCGCACGAGACCTGCGCCGGTGAGCTTCTCCACCATCTGCTCGCCGAGGCCCTCGATGTCCATGCCGCCTCGCGACGCGAAGTACGCGATCTTCTGATCACGCTGAGCCGGACAGTCCGGCGCCACACAACGAGTGTCGGCTTCACCCTCTGGCCGGACCAACGGGTTGGCGCATCGAGGGCAGTGCGTCGGGAACACCCACGGCTTGCTGCCCGTCGGGCGCAACGACAGCACCGGTCCGACCACTTCGGGGATCACGTCGCCTGCCTTGCGGACCACGACCGTGTCACCCGGACGAACGTCCTTGAGCGCCACCTGATCCTGGTTGTGGAGCGTCGCCATGCCCACAGTGGACCCGCCGACGAAGATCGGTTCCAGCACGGCGAACGGCGTGGCGCGTCCGGTACGTCCGACCGAGACCATGATGTCGCGCAACACCGTCGTGCGCTCCTCTGGCGGGAACTTGTACGCAATCGCCCAACGGGGTGCCCGGGAGGTGACACCCAACCGCTCGCGCTGAGCGGCGTCGTCGAGTTTGATCACCACACCGTCGATCTCGTAGTCGAGGTCATGTCGGTGCGCTTGCCAGTAGAGGCAGTGGGCGGCCACGTCGTCGATGGAGGTGAAGGTCCTGACGTGGTCGTCGACCGCGAAGCCGAGGCTCGCAGCGAATTCCGACATCGCCACGTGACTGGTGAATTCCGATCCGCCCGACACCTCTCCGAGCTGATAGCTGAAGAACGACAGCTTGCGACTGGCGGTGACGGCCGGATCCTTCTGACGAAGGCTGCCCGCTGCCGAGTTGCGTGGATTGACGAACGCTTTTTCTCCTGCCTGCACGGCGCGCTCGTTGAGCTGCTCGAAGCTCGACCGCGTCATGTACACCTCGCCGCGCACCTCGATCACTGCCGGCGCCCCCTCGGGAAGGTCGTGGGGAACGTCGCCGATCGTTGCCACGTTGGCGGTCACGTCCTCGCCCACCCGACCGTCACCCCGGGTCGCCGCCTGAACGAATCGACCGCCTTCATACCGCAGGCTGATGGCGAGGCCGTCGAACTTCAATTCGCACACGAACGTCGGGACGTCGCCGTCGAGCCCCTTCGTCACCCGCTCGGCCCACGCACCGAGCTCGGCGGCGTCCATGGCATTGTCGAGGCTCATCATCGGCACTCGATGCACGACCGGAGAGAACGCGGTATTGATCGCTCCGCCGATCAGACCGGTCGGTGAATCGTCGACGGCCAGATCGGGGTGATCAGTCTCGATCTGTCGCAGCTCACGCACGAGAGCGTCGAAGTCGGCGTCGCTGATCTCAGGGTCGTCGAGCGTGTGATACCGCTGGTTGTGATGGGCGATCTGGGCTCGAAGTTCATCGACGCGAAGCGCCGCAGCCGCCGTGTCGACAGGAGCGATCGTCGGGTCGTCACCGATGTCGGTCATCGTCGCCGAGGCTACGACGTGAACCAGCGAGATGACCCGAAATGATGCTCTACGACATCACGCGCCGAGCGCGAAACGAGTCGCCGACGACTGGTCCTGGACCCGCTTGCCGACATCAGCGGTGAGTCGAGCGATCCGACGAGCCACCGACGCCGAATGCATCGCCAGCCCGCACTGCGGTGTGACGATGCTCTGGCGACGCAGCAGCACCGGGTCGCAACCCCGCCGGACGAGGCTGCACCACAGGTCGCTCAGCGCACGCCACTGACGTTCCGAGGTCGACGGGACGGGCCCGTCGGTGGCGGTCACACCCCATGCGATGATGCCACCGTCGTCGAGGAAGCGCGCGAGGTAGCCGACCCAGTCGACCAGGTCGGGCGAGACCGGCAGCGATACGACGTTCGGGCCGGAGGCCAACAGCGTGGCGACATCGCACGGGCCGCAACAGTGGATGCCCACGACCGTGGTGGCCGGCAGCGAGGCCATCGCACTCGACATGCGGTCGATCGCCTCGTCGGGTGGGATCGGGAAGCCGGGCTGCATCAGATCGGCGAACCAGGGCTCGTCGAGCACCACCATCTGACGCGAGTTCGGCAGGGCTTCGGTCACCGCTGCGGAGATGTCGGCCAGGCGATGACGAACGACCGAGAGTGCCAAGTCGAACGCAGCCTTGCGATCGAGGCCACCACGCTGGAGGGCAACGCCGAGGGTGACGGGGCCGACGAACTGCCACTTGACCGCTGCTCCGTCGAGGTGAACCTTCTCGGCCAGGTCGAGGAACGAACGCAGCCCGGCGAATGCGTCGCGTTCGATGTCGGTGGTGCTGATGGCGTACGGCTTCACGGCAGTCGGGTCGGCGGTGACCGTGCCATCAGCAGCAACGCTGACACCGGTGACGCCGGCAAGCGCCTGGCCGAGCATCAGCTCCTCCCACGAACGTCGGGGCATGCTGGGGATCGTCGCGACGTCGAACTCGGCGATCGCAAACGCTGCGGCCGCATCGGGATCGAGGTGCGGAAGACTGCCGACGCCCGCCGTGACGCCATCGGCGAAGGCCGAGCGGGTGGCGGTTCGAAGACGGATCCCCTCCTCGGACTCGCTCACGCCACACCTCCCATCGGTGATCTCCCCTACGACTGTGCCAGCTCGACGGACGTCGAAGTGGGATCTCCGCATCGTTTCATGCGAGCTCCCACACGGGAGAATCCATTCTGGGTGACCGTTGACACAACATCAGCGCAATTTTCGCAAGGCCGCACTTCCTGACCATCGGTCTCGCATGAGCGTCCTGCTACGAGCGGATACGTGTGGCGGTGTACCGATTCCGCCACCAGCACGGCAACCTGTGGACATGGCGACAGCTGCGCAGAACCCAGTCGAGCGGCTTGCGGGTTTCACGCCGTGGGTGGCCCGGTTGGCATGGATCCTCGTCGCGGTGATGGGAGGCAGCGCGGTGGAGTCGGCGGTCGACGGCCGCAGTTCGGCAATCGCGTGGACGGCGGCCCTCGGCGGGTGGGGTCTGTGGGCGATCGGCGCCCTCGGTCTCGCGATCGCAGCTGTCTGGTCGCTGACGGTCGTGCGCCTCGTGGTTCCCGTGTCATTGATCGCATCGGTCGCATGCGGAGTCGGAGGCGCAACCGCTCTCGATCTCGTGCTGCTCGGTGGTCCGGCGGTCGTCGCAACAGCGGCGGTGATGACCGCCGAATTCGGGCGCCAGTGGGTGCAGGCATCGGCCTACGGCGACGAGGAACGGTTCCCGCTGCGCTTCCCTGTCGGGGCCGGGCTCGCAGCGATCATCTCCTGGCTGGTATGGGCGCCGGCGTTGATCGCCGGACCGTTGATGGTGGCCGCCCGATCGTGGGTCGGTGGGGTGCTCCTGAGCGTGCTCGCAATCGCCGGCACCGTTCTCATCGGTCCCCGATGGCACCGACTGTCGTTGAGATGGTTCGTCCTCGTCCCCGCCGGTGTGGTCGTCCACGACCCGGTCGTCCTGGCTGACACGTTCCCTCTGCGCACCGCCCAGGTCGCGTCGATCGGGCTCGCGTCGGCCGACACGCAGGCGGCCGACCTCACCGGGCCGGCAAGTGGCTACGCCGTCGAGGTGGCCACGACCGAGTCGGTCACGGCCGTGTTCGCCTTCACTCCGGCCGAACCCAATGGCACGGCGATCCACCTGCGATCGTTCCTGATCGCACCGAGCCGTCCCGGTCGGGCCCTGCGCTCGGCTCGCGCCCGCGGCCTCCCCGTGAACTGAGTTGTCAGGCGATCAGCGGCAGATGCCGCCGCCGAGGACTCGTGTGTTGCTGAGGTCATATGCCACGACACTCTGGCCGGGAGCGATCCGACGCTGCGGCACGTCCCAGCGCACGGTGATCGACTCGTCGCCGACTGCAACGATCGTGGCGGACAGCGCACGTCCATGCGCGCTGCACTGCACCCGCACCGGTCCATCGGCGGCGCCGTCGACCCAGGTCATCCGGTCGACCGTCAGCTCGTCGCGGAGCAGGTCGACATCGCTTCCGACCGTGACGGTCGCGGATGCGGTGTCGACATCGAGCACGTAGCGCTTCGGACCGCCCCCCGGCAGGCCGATGCCCTTGCGTTGGCCGACGGTGACCAGTTCGACCGAATCGACCTCGCCGAGACGAGTGCCCTCGGTGTCGACGACCGTGCCCGAACGGAATGGGATGCGATCGCCGAGGAACGCAGTACGGCCGCCCGTGGAGGTGATGAAACACACGTCCTGGCTGTCGGGTTTGGAGGCGGTCCGCAGGTCGATCGACGCCGCGAGCGCGCGGAGTTCGGTCTTCTGCATCCCGCCGACCGGGAACATCGTGCGGGCGAGCTGGGCCTGGTCGAGCATGTGGACGACGTAGCTCTGATCCTTGGCCGCATCAGAGCCGCGCTCGAGCGTGAGATGACCGGACGCGCTGCGGCCGATGTTGGCGTGGTGACCGGTGGCAACGGCGTCGAAACCGAGCAGGTCGGCTCGTTCGGCGAGGCGGGCGAACTTGACCGATCGGTTGCACTCAATACAGGGGTTCGGGGTGACACCTCGGGTGTGCGCGTCGATGTACGGCGCGACGACGTGCTGGTCGAAGTCGTCGCCGAAGTTGAACACGAGATGGTCGATACCGAGCTGCTGGGCCACCCGGCGGGCGTCGTCGACGTCGGACACCGAACAGCAGCCGGTGTCGCTGTCGCCACCCCAGAGCTTCATCGTGACCCCGACGACCTCATGGCCCGCCTCCTGCAGGAGGAGTGCTGCGACGGACGAGTCGACCCCTCCCGACATCGCGCACATCACTTTCACGATGCACCCGCGACGGCGTCGGAAACGGTGGGAGTGGTAGGGGTGGTCGGCACCGTCGCAGTCTTGGAGCGCCGTCGCAACTGATCGACCGAGGCGCCGATCACGTCGATGGCGCGTTCGATGTCGACCCCTGTGGTGGTGCGCCCGAGCGTGAGCCGAAGTGCGCCGAGGGCGCTGGAGCGATCGACACCCATTGCGGCCAGGACGTGCGACGGTTCCATCGCTCCGCTCGCGCAGGCCGACGCGGCGGACGCGCACACGTCGGCCTCGTCGAGCAGGAACAGCAGGGCCTCGGATTCGATGCCGGCGATGCACACGTGCGCCGAGCCCGCAACCTTGTGGTCGCGATGAACGGTCTCGGTCACGCCGTCGAGGCGGTGCTCTAGCCCTGCGACGAGTTCGTCGCGCAACGGCGACAGGCGGGCGTTCTCGTCGACTCGTTCGCGATCCGCAAGCTCGAGCGCAACCGCTGCAGCGACGATTCCTGCGGTGTTGTGGGTCCCGCTGCGCCGTTCTCGTTCCTGGCCGCCGCCGATGATCAGCGGGTCGACCTTGGGTCCGCCGCGTTCGACGAGCACACCGACGCCCTTCGGTCCGCCGAACTTGTGGGCGCTCAGCGACAGCAAGTCGACGTGCGGCGTGATGTCGCGCAGATCGAGCCAGCATGCCGACTGGACCGCATCGGTGTGCAACAGCGCATCGGGAGCGTGCCGCCGCAGGACTCGGGCGACTTCGGCAATGTCGGTGATGGTGCCGACCTCGTTGTTGACCGTCATCACACTGACGATCGTGACGCCGGACGTCCCATCGAGCGTTGCGGCCAGCTCATCCAGGTCGACTCGGCCGACCGCATCGACACCGATGACGCAACCCCGCTCGCCAGCTCGTTCGGCGAGGTGTTCCACGACGTGGAGGACGGCATGGTGTTCGACGGCTGGACACACGGCGACACCTCCCCGTCGGGCGATCGCGCCGGTGATCGCCATGTTGTCGCTTTCCGTACCGCAGCCGGTGAAGACCACCTCATTCGGGTGACATCCGACCACGCGGGCGACCGTGTCGCGCGCCTCGTCGACGGCCTGGCGGGCACGGCGGGCGAACCGGTGCGAGCCCGACGGATTGGCATACAGCTCCGACAGGTACGGCATCATCGCCTCGACCGCTTCGGCACGCATCGGCGTGGACGCAGCATGGTCGAGGTAGGTGATGGCCGGCTCCGTCACCCACCACACGCTACCGATTACATCAGGGGTCAGACCCGCGAGGTCATCCGTTACATGCGGGTCTGACCCCTGATGTAATCCGCCGTAGCCTCGGGTCGGTGCGGGGATACGACCAGCGTTCGTACGGCGACGGGTTCGCCGACGTGTACGACGAGTGGTACGCCGACGTCACCGATGTCGAGGCCACCGTGACACGCATGGTGGACATCGCCGGCACCGACGGTCGAGTGCTCGAACTCGGCGTCGGTACCGGGCGGCTCGCCGTTCCGATGGCGGATGCTCGTCTCCGCGTGGTCGGCATCGACAGCAGCGCGGCGATGCTCGCGAAACTGACGGAACGCGACGCCCACCAACGCGTCGAGTCGATCTGCGGTCACATGGTCGACGACCTCCCCGACGGAAGCTTCGACGCAGTGTTGATCGCCTACAACACGATCTTCAACCTGCTCGGCGAGGACGAACAGCAACGTCTCTTCCATCAGGTCGCGGCGCGGCTCGCCCCTGCCGGCGCGTTCGTGGTGGAGGCGTTCGTCCCCGACTTCCGGCCCGGTGATGAGTCATCCGAAGTGAGCGTCCGCTCGATGGCCATCGACCACGTCGTGCTCTCCGTGTCGGTCAACCGGCCTGACGAACAATTCGCCGAGGGCCAGTTCGTGCAGTTCTCCGAGTCGGGCGGAGTCCGACTCCGACCGTGGGCGATCCGATGGGCGACACCCGAACAACTCGACGAGATGGCGACCGCAGCCGGGCTTCGGCTCGACCGGCGCGTCGGCGACATGGCCGGCGCTGCGTTCACCGACGACAGCACTCAGCACGTGTCGATCTACCGGCGGGTGGACGCACCATGACCCAGCCCAAGTTCGGTCTCGGCGTCCCCAACGGCGGCGACTTCGCCGACCCGATCCGTCTTGCGTCGCTCGCTCGTGACGCCGAGGCGGCCGGATGGGACGGCTTCTTCCTCTGGGATCACGTGATCCGCCGCCAACCGTGGCAGCCGATGGTCGACCCGTGGGTCACCCTCGCAGCGGTGGCCACCGCGACCGAGCGGATCATCATCGGTCCGATGGTCACCCCACTGGCGCGGCGAAGGATCTCGGTGGTAGCGCGACAGTCGGTGACGCTCGATCGACTCTCGAACGGTCGGCTCCGACTCGGCGTCGGCCTCGGCGCCCCCGATGACGAGTTCACGCGGTTTGGTGAAGCCAGCGACCCGAGGCGCCGGGCTCGGATCCTCGACGAATCCCTCGACGCCTTGCAGCTCCTCTGGACGGGAGAGGCCGTGTCGTATCACGGCGAGCATCTCGTGATCGACGAGGTGGAGTTCCGTCCGACGCCGGTCAACGTTCGTATTCCGATCTGGGTTGCCGGCGGCTGGCCAGGAGGCGCGCCGTTCCGGCGGGCGGCTCGCTTCGACGGCGTCTGGCCGGTGGCCAAGGCGGGCGGCTACCTCGGCGTCGAAGAGTTCATCGATTGCGTTGCGGCAGTCCGAGATTTCCGGGCGAGCGACCTCCCCTTCGATGCCTGCTTCGTCGGGAGCAGCCCTGCCGGTGGCGACGACGAGACCTCCGACAAGATCGGCCGACTGTCCGACGGCGCCATGACGTGGTGGATCGATTCGCTCGACGATCCGACCGTTCGTTTCGAGCGGCATCACGCACGGGTTCTCGCCGGCCCCCCGACCTGACCTGCGCACCGCCATCCACCAGCGACACCCGAAATTGTCCTCGATCGTGACGGTCACCGTCACGATCCCGCACAATTTCGGCGGATCCAGGCGATCAGAAGGAGTGGTAGCCGCCGTCGATGGTGATGATGTCGCCGGTGTGATAGCTGGAGGCCCGGCTGGCGAGGTACACAGCGAGCCCGCCGAAGTCGCCGGAGGTGCCCCAACGCCGCATCGGCACCCGCGGCAGTACGTTGTCGACGAACTTGTCCCAGCCGAACGCTCCGGCGGTCATGTCGGTCTCGATCCACCCCGGCAACACCGAGTTGCAGCGGATGCCGTGGCGAGCGTGTTGCACAGCGATCGCCTTCATCATCGAGTTGACGCCCGCCTTCGAGGCGCCGTAGTTCTGGCCCGACTGCTGGCCGAAGAACGCCGACCCCGACGTGGTGAACACGATCGATCCGCCCGACTCGTCACCGTCGGAGTGGCGCGACACCATGTGTTTCGCGGCCTCACGTGCGGTGAAGAACGCACCGTCGAGGTTGACCCGCATCACCCTGCGCCACTCGTCCGCGCTCATGTCGACGAAGCTCGGGGCGCGGCTCCCCACCCCGGCATTGACGAAACACGAGTCGATTCGACCGAGCTCGTCGATCGTGTCCGACATCGCTTGCTCGACCGCGGCCTCGTCACCCACATCACAGACGATCGAGAGCAGCTCGACGTCGTAGCGGCCCAACTGCTCGATGGCTGCATCGTTCTTGTCGGGATTGGTGCCCCAGATAGCGACGTCGGCGCCGTGAGCAGCGAGCGCGTCCGCCATTCCGAGCCCGATTCCGCCATTGCCGCCGGTGACCACCGCGACGTGGCCGGTGAGGTCGAACGGGGAGTGCTCGGGAAACGTCATGCAACGACGGTACGGCTCGTCACACGCCTACGCAGCAGCGGAGATAACGTCGGAGCTGCATGTTCCTGGAGCGCGTCCGCAAGCCCGCCGATCTGCGCGACCTGTCATACGACGAACTGCGCGATCTCGCCGGTGAGATCCGCGACTTCGTCGTCTCCGCGGTGTCGGACACGGGTGGACACCTGGGCTCGAATCTCGGTGCCGTCGAACTCACCCTTGCCCTGCACCGTGTCTTCGAATCGCCGACCGATGCGATCCTGTGGGACACCGGTCACCAGGCGTACATCCACAAGATCGTCACGGGCCGCCAAAAGCAGTTCGAGCAGTTGCGCCAGCAGGGCGGATTGTCCGGCTATCCCAGCCGAGAAGAGTCCGAACACGACTACATCGAGAACAGCCATGCCTCGACCGTGCTGTCGTACGCGTACGGGATGGCCGTCGCTCGCGACCTCGGCACCGACCCTCACCGCCATGTCGTCGCCGTGATCGGGGACGGCTCGCTCACCGGCGGAATGGCCTACGAAGCGCTCAACAACATCGGCCATGGCGACAAGCAGGTCATCATCGTCCTCAACGACAACGGCCGCTCGTACGCCCCGACGGTGTCGATGCTGTCGGCCAATGCGCAGGGTCGAGACGAACGGGCTCGGCATCCTGCGAACCAAGTGACCCATCCGCCGAGGACCACCGATGGGGTCACCGGAAAGCTGTCGCACGCGCTCACCGACATCCGCACCAACCCGGTGTATGTCCGTCGCCAACGCCGCATCGAGGACTTCCTCCAACATCTGCCTGTCGTCGGCACTCACGCCGGATCGGTCATGGACGCTTTCAAGGCCGGTGTCCGCGAGTTCCTGCAGCCACCGTCGTTCTTCGAGGCGCTGGGCGTGCGCTACGTCGGACCATTCGACGGTCACAACATCGAAGAACTGGAGCACGCCCTCCAGAGCGCAATCGAGCTGTCGTCCGAGGGCCCGATCCTCGTTCACGTCCTGACCCAGAAGGGTCGCGGCTACCCGCCGGCCGAGGACGACGACGAGAAGCACCTGCACGATGCGCCCGTGTTCGATCCGCTGGTGGGACCACCCAAGGCAGTGTCGACCGGGTACACCCAGGCGTTCGCCGAAGCGCTCCTGAAGGAGGCCGAGGCAGACGAACGCATCGTGGCGATCACCGCAGCGATGCCGGGTCCGACCGGGCTGCTGCCGTTCCAGGAGCGGTATCCCGATCGATTCTTCGACGTCGGGATCGCCGAACAACATGCCGTCACAGGCGCAGCCGGCATGGCCATGGGTGGATTACGACCCGTGGTGGCGATCTATTCGACGTTCCTCAACCGGGCGTGGGATCAGGTCGTGTACGACGTCGCCTTGCACCGGCTTCCGGTGATCTTCTGCCTCGACCGAGCCGGCATCACCGGACCCGACGGCGCCAGCCACCACGGCGTGTACGACATGGCACTGCTGTCGAAGGTGCCGGGCATGCGGGTGCTAGCGCCGTCGAGCGCACAGGAGCTCGCTCAGATGCTTCACGATGCGACCACGCTCGCCGACGCCGGACCGATCGCAATCCGGTACCCGCGGGGGTCGGCGCGCCAGGTGAGCGAACGCGAGGTCGGATCCGGGCTGCGTGCCCGCAAGGCGGTCACGGGTTCGGGCGGCACGTGCATCGTGGCGGTCGGCAAGATGCTCGAAACCGCCGAGAGCGTCGCAGCCACGCTCGCCGCCGACGGCATCGAGGTGACGGTGTGGGACGCGCGCTGCTGCGCGCCTCTCGACGCCGAGATGATCGCTGATGCTGCCGGCCACGACCGGGTGATCACGATCGAGGACGGCGTCCGCGATGGCGGGATCGGAATGTCGATCGCCGACGCCGTGTGCTCGATCGACCAGTCGACGCACGTCGACGTGCTCGGGCTGCCCACCAAGTTCATCCCCCACGACCCGAAGACCGACGCGATCCTGGCCCGCTTCGGACTCGACGTCGCCAGCGTCGTCGCCCTCGTCCGAAAAGTCTGATCCGGGATGTAGGTCGGCGGACCTACCATCGACGTCCGTGAACTTCACGCCGCTCACCACGCCTCGCCTGCTCATCCGAGCGATGCGAGCCGACGACGCAGCGCAGTTGCACGAACGGCGCAACGACCCCGAGGTGGCGAAGTACCAGGCCTGGCCCACGCCGTATCCCATCGACAGCGCCGTGCAAATGGTCGACGGCATCGCAGCGATGGACGGACCCAGTCCCGGTGAGTGGTGGATGGCCACGATCGTCGATCGTGATGACGTCACCGTCCTGGGCGATCTCGTCGTGCACTTGAGCGACGATGGACACACCGCCGAGATCGGCTACACGTTGGCACGACCTGCGTGGGGCCATGGGTACGCCGTCGAGGCCGGCGAGGCCCTCGTCGAGTACCTCTTCGAACAGGTCGGCGTCACCCGTGTGGAGGGTCGCTTGCATCCCGACAACCCAGCATCGGCGATGGTCCTCGAGCGACTCGGATTGGTCTTCGAGGGTCACACCAAGCTGTCGTTCTGGCTCGACGGCGACAACTCCGACGACTGGATCTACGGGGTGGTGCGCGACGACTGGCAGGCGTGGCGTGAACGCCAACAGAACACACCGACTGCCGTCACGCTCGTCGAGATCGACCCTGACAACCTGTATGCGGTCCGTCGGCTCGTGACCCATCGAACCCAGCAACGCTTCGTCAGTCCGGTCGAGCAGTCGCTGGGCGACGCCATGTTCCCCGAAGTCATCGACGGCGCGCCGGTGTTGCCGTGGATGCGGGCAATCGAGGCCGACGGTGATCTCGTCGGCTTCGTCATGCTGGCGCTCACCACCGATGCTCACCCGGAGCCGTACCTCTGGCGGCTGCTCATCGATCGGATGCACCAGCGTCGGGGCATCGGGCGCGCCACACTCGATCTGGTGGTCGACCGTTGTCGTGCATCGGGTGACCGCTCGCTGCTGACATCGTGGGTGCCCGGCAAGGGGTCACCCGAGCCCGTGTACCTCGCCTATGGGTTCGTCCCGACCGGCAACATCGTCGACGGCGAGATCGAGGGTCGGCTCACCTTCGAGCCGTAGTGTCGCCCCCGTGACCGTCGACGACCCGTACGCCGCATACACGCACCTCCGCTTCGCCCGACCGAGCGACGGAGTGCTGCTGATCACGCTCGACGATCCCGAACGGCTGAACGCCACGGGGCCCGAGATGCACCTGCAACTGTCGCGGGTCTTCCGCACGATCGACGACGACGAGCGCGTACGTGCAGTCGTCGTCACCGGCGCCGGCACCGCGTTCTCTGCAGGAGGCGACCTCGACTGGATTGCCGAGCAGGTCGGCGACTACGCACAGACGATCCGGGTCATGCGCGAGGCCGGCGACATCGTGCGCACGATGATCGACTGCGACACCCCGATCGTGTCGGCGATCAACGGGGTGGCAGTCGGTGCCGGGCTGGCGGTTGCGTTGATGGCCGACGTGAGCATCATCAACGAAGACGCCCGATTGACCGACGGGCACATCCGCCTCGGCGTCGCCGGTGGTGATCACGCCGTGGCGATCTGGCCGCTGCTGTGCGGGATGGCCAAGGCGAAGTACTACCTGCTGACCGCCGATTTCCTCGATGGACGCGAGGCCGAACGCATCGGGTTGGTGTCGAAGGCGGTTCCCGCCGACGACGTGCTGTCCACTGCCATGGGCATTGCCGAGAAGCTCGCCGCCGGCCCGGTCGATGCCACGCGGATGACCAAGCGCGCTCTCAACCATTGGCTCCGCCAGGCGTTGCCCAACTTCGAAGCATCGCTGGCGTACGAGATGCTCAACTTTCTCGGCCCGGACGCCGCGGAAGGGCTTGCTGCCCTCCAGGAGAAGCGCCGACCTGACTTCCGGGGCGCATCGGCCATCGACAACGGGTCACTGTCGTGAAGTCCCTCGGCGATCTCGACCTGTCGCACGACCTCGCTCTGGCGCTCGACGTCGCTGACGTGGTCGATGCCTTCACGCTCCCGCACTTCCGTGAGGCCGACTTCACGATCGACTGGAAGCGCAACCAGACAGAGGTGACCGAGGTCGACCGGCGCGCGGAGACGATGATCGTCGAACATCTCGTACGCGAGCGGCCCGGCCACGGTGCGTTCGGCGAGGAGCACGGGTTGGCAGGTGATCATCAGTCCCCGTGGCGGTGGGTGATCGATCCGATCGACGGCACCTCAGGGTTCGTTCGCGGCATTCCCATCTGGGCAACGTTGATCGCACTCACCCACGTCGAGCGGGGCGCAGTGATGGGCGTCGTGTCGGCACCGGCGCTCGGACGTCGCTGGTGGGGAGGGCTCGGGCTGGGCGCCACCATGAGCGTGTTCGGCGACGATCGGCCGATCGTGGTGTCGACCGTCGACGACCTCGCCGAGGCCCAAGTGAGCATCACCCACAGTCACGGTT
Source organism: Actinomycetes bacterium (assembly GCA_031426215.1). Lineage (GTDB taxonomy): Bacteria > Actinomycetota > Acidimicrobiia > Acidimicrobiales > Ilumatobacteraceae > Sva-07. Next base: position 25,836 of record JANPKU010000042.1, on the reverse strand, counting down.
GGGATGCGCTCGGACTCACGGACGCCTTGGTGCGGCTCCAGCAGCGTGCGCGGCGGTCACGCGGGATCGGCGACTTCTGGCAGCACATGCTGGTGGCCGAAGGAGCCATGGACGTTGCCGTCGACGCAGTCGGGGTTGCGCCCTACGACATTGCTGCGGTGAAGCCGATCGTCGAGGGAGCCGGCGGCAGCCTGACCGACCGTTTCGGCGAGCCGACGCACGAACACGACACGGCGATCAGTACGAACCGCCTGCTCCACGATGTCGTCCTGGCAGAACTCGGCGGTTGAACGCATCCACTGTTCTGAGCCCCCATCGACGAATCAGCGCGCTTGGCGCTCACACAGACGCTGGGCGAATGTCTCCGAGGGGATCCGATACCGTGACACGCCATGCCCAGCGAGTCGTCGTCGCCCCTCGAGACTCCGGCCCGATCAGACGTGGCGCCGGAGACGGTGGCGATCACCGCGGGTCGAGCTGCGAGCGGATCGTCGCTGGCACCTGCGCTGTGGGCTTCGAGCACCTGGGAGTCCGCCAGCCTGGACGATGCCCACCGTCGCGCCACGTCGCTGCGTCACGACGGCTTCTACTCGCGTTACTCCAATCCCACCGTGCGCTCGTTCGAACAGGCGATTGCCGAACTCGAAGGCGCCGAAGAGTCGCTCGCGTTCGCCTCGGGAATGGGTGCGGTCGCCTCGACCGTGTTCGCGTTGTGTTCCTCCGGCAGCCACATCGTCGCTCAACGCCAGCTGTACGCCGGGACGCTCGCATTCCTGCAGGGTCCGTGTCGGCGGATGGGCATCGACGTCACGTACGTCGATGTGGCAACGCCGGGGGCGTTCACCGAGGCGGTCGAGCCCGGACGCACGATGCTGGTGCTCGCCGAGACACCATCGAATCCGCTGCTGGAGTTGGCCGACCTCGATGAGTTGGGCGCGATCAGAGGACCGTTCACCGTGGTCGATTCCACGTTCGCGACGCCGCTCGGTCAGCAGCCGCTTGCGCACGGCGTCGACATCTCGTTGCACTCGGCCACGAAGGGGATCGCCGGCCACAACGACGCGACGATCGGGGTGATCTCGGGCGACGCCGATCTGCTCGGAGAGATCTGGGCCTACTCGGTGCTGCACGGCGCCACGCCGTCGCCGTTCGACGCGCTGAACGCACTGCGCGGCGTGCGAACCCTCGGTGTGCGGACACGCCACCAGAACGAGACAACTCGTTCCCTTGCGATCACGTTGGCCGATCACCCGGAGGTCGTCGCCGTCCACTACCCGGGACTCAGCGAGCATCCCCAGCATTCACTCGCAACGAAGCAACTGCGCCAGTACGGCACGGTGTTGTCGTTCGAGGTCGCCGATCGCGAGACCGCTTCGGCGTTGCTCGGACGACTTCGCATCGCTCGGGTGGCGACCTCGCTCGGTGGGCCGGAGACCATCGTGTGCCATCCGGCGACATCGACCCATGCGAGTCTCACCGCCGACGAAAAGCTGGCCACCGGGGTGAGCGACGGCCTGCTGCGCGTTTCGGTGGGCCTCGAGGACGGAGGCGACATCGTCGCTGACTTCGAACAGGCGCTCGAGACGCCGGCCTGACACGTTCTCCGGGGTGCGCGACACTTCGTCGATGGACACCGACGCAACTCCTGCCCGCTCGGTCATTCGACGCGATGATCGTGGCCGTTACGAACTCGAGGTGAACGGCGATGTGGTGGCGTTCGCCGACTTCTCGCAGCGCAACGATCTCGTCACGATCCCGTACATCGAAACCGACGCCCGGCATCGCGGCAACGGGTACTCGTCGGCGTTGATGGACGGCGTGATCGACGACATGCGAAACCGCGATGTGCTCGTCAACGCGACCTGCGCTGTTGCTCGTGCCCACATCGCAGCGAACGCGCCCGAACTCCTGGCGCACTGACCATGTGTCGCAACATCACCACGCTGCGGGGTTTGGAGCCGGCTGCCACGGCGCAGGAGGTCGAGGCCGGCGCACGTCAGTACGTGCGCAAGATCAGTGGCGTGCTGCAGACGTCCCCGGCAACCGAGGAACCGTTCGAGCGCGCCGTCGCGGAAATCGCCGCCATCACCACCCGTCTCCTCGCCGAACTCCCACCGAGAAAATCACCCCCGAAACAAGCTCCACCCCTCCGCCGCCTCGCCCAACGCTGAGCCCGACGCCGACCAGCCAGCACGATCCGACAGTCCGGCACCGCCGGCGAGGGAAGCGCCAGCGACGAGCCGGACGAGGCCGACCCGACGCAACCAACCACCGACATGCGGTGAGGCCGAGAAGTCAGGAATAGAACGGGTTCGAGCCGGTGGAGTGGTCGGTGAGGTCGCGGACGCTGTGGACGCCCTCGATCGCGTCCACGAGCATGGTCTGGACACCGTCGAGCATCGTCTGCTTGCTCATCGAGCAGCCGTGGCAACCGCCACCCATGGTGAGGTATGCGGTGCCCTCGCCGTCGTGTCCGACGTAGGTGACGAAGCCTCCGTGGGCGGCGAGTGCAGGGTTCACCTCGGAGGCGACGAGTGCGTCGATCTCGGCGGAGAGTTCGTCGTCGGCGGTGAGTCCCTCGACCGAGGGCGCCATCGGCCGGTTCGGGTTGCGGATGACGAGACCCTGTGTGCTGGTGTAGTCGAGCGTGGCGCCGGTGAGCAGCGCGACGTCGTCGCCGGGGATGATCACCTTCATGCCTTCGTGCGTGCGAACCTGGTCTTCGAACGCTGCGGTCAGGTACTCCTCGAACGACAGGTCGTAGCGGAAGTCTTCACCCGGGTCGGACGCAATGGCCAGACGCAGGCCGAGCTTGTCCCCGTCGACTTCGTCATCGCGGAGTTCACGCAGGTGATCGAGAGCTTCGGGCGTGACGGCGATGATGGGTTCGCTGGTACTGGCTTCGCCGGTCTCCGCTGCAATGGCTTCGAGGGGACTCATATGGTCGAGGCTACCGGCGCCTCCTTCGCAGGGGGTGGCCCGGGTGTCGGTGCCTCGTTCCCGAGGTGCGCTCATCACCTACTCTCGCCGAGTGACCGACGCCATCCACATTGTGATCGTGCGCTGATGGCCGAACGGTTGAGCGGGCGGACGCTCGGGCTGATGGCCATGAGCGTGGCTGTCGTGAGTTTCTCGACGAGTTCGCCGTTGATCAAGTGGTCGGAGTCGACGGGATCAGTGGTTGCGTTCTGGCGCATGATCGGTGCCGTCGTCGGCTGGTGGACGGTGATTGCGTTCACACGGGTGCGTTCCGGGCGACCGGCGCCGACCGCGGTGACGTGGCGATTGGCGCTTGTTCCCGGCCTCGCATTCGGCGCCAACATCGCCGTGTTCTTCACTGCGATCACCAAGACGAGCATCGCGCACGCCGAGTTCATCTCCACGCTCACCCCGGTGGTCCTCCTGCCGGCCGGCGCGTTCTTCTTCGGTGAACGACCGAACTGGTTTGCATTGCGGTTCGGTCTGATTTCGATCGTCGGCGTGTCACTGGTGTTGTCCTTCGGGCCGGAACAGGGCGAGTCGTCGGTGTCGGGTGACCTGCTGATGATCGCCGTCATCGCGCTCTGGACCGTCTACCTGTTGTCGTCGAAGCGGGCCCGGGCAGCGGGGGTCGGCACGCTCGACTTCATGGCCTGCATGATGCCGATCGGTGTGCTCACCGCTGGCCCCATTGCAGCGATCCTCGCCGGATCGGAGGTGTTCGGATTGAGCGCCAGAGGGTGGCTCGTGGTGGCGATCCTCACGTTGCTCACCGGCATGCTCAGCCACGGGTGCATCGTGTTCGCCCAGCAGTACCTTCCCGTTGCGACGATCGGCATCATGCAGACTGCCCAACCGGCGCTGGCGGTCTTCTTCGCGTTCGTGATCCTGGGCGAGGAGGTTCGGGCACCGCAGGTGGTCGGCATGGTGCTCGTCATCATCGGTCTGGCCCTGTTCACCCTCGCCAGTTCCCGTTCGGCACCTCTCACCATGCCGGTGCCCACGCCGGTCACGCCGATCGAACCGCGCTGACCGTTCCGACCCTCCACCTCCACTCCAACCGGAAATCGGTGCGGAATCGTTCACCTTCCGTTCAGATGGAATCCGAGGTCGGCTGCGAGGATGGGGGCATGCGAATCCTGGTGACGAACGATGACGGCATCGACTCGATTGGTCTGCACGTGCTGGCCCGTGCGATCTGCGAACTCGACGGAGGCCACGAAGTGCACGTCGTCGCCCCCGACCAGGAGTATTCCGGCGCCGGAGCAGCCATCGGCGCACTACATCTGATCCAGCCGGAGGTTCGACGCGCAGAGATCGACGACTGCCCGGCCGACGGTGTCTGGAAGGTGAGCGGTCCGCCGGCGCTCTGCGTGTTCTTCGCCCGCCTCGGAGCTTTCGGTGGCTCGTTCGATCTGGTCGTGTCCGGTATCAATCCGGGCGCCAATGTCGGCCGATCCGTGTATCACTCCGGCACCGTCGGCGCCGCGCTCACGGGGCGCAACGGCCACATCTCCGGCATCGCAATCAGCCAAGCGGTCACCGGCTTCGGCGTCGAAGGGCAGGGTTGGGACGACGCCATCGCCACGCAGCACTGGGACAGCGCGGCCACCGTCGCCGCCCGAGTCGCCCAGTCGCTCCTCGACGACATGCCAGCCGAGCCAGTCGTGGTCAACATCAATGTGCCCGACCTCCCACTCGACGCGTTCGGCACCTGGCGTCATGCAGAGGTCGGCGACCAGCCGCCCCGGTCGATGGCGGCTGCCACGCTCAAGCCGATCCCCGGCCACCAGGACGCGTTCACCGTCGAGATGGGTTGGGGCGACACCGAGACGCTCGCCCCGGAGACCGACGGCGGAATCATCGAGCGGGGCGATGTGGCGATCACCTACTTGACCCGTCTCGCCCACCACGATCGACCCGATCTCGGATCGATCGGAAGGGCGCTCGACGACCTGCTGTCGCCCTGACGGCGCGCACCGACCCGCAGGGCGCAGCGACATTCACTCGGCGATGCCGAATGAACCGGTGGCCACGGTCCGGATGGCGCCGAGGCCGTCGATCTCGGTGATGGCTCCGGTCTGGTGATCGGCGAACTGCAGGAAGCGCTCGGTGATGAACACACCCGACGAATCGGTCGCCCATGCGTCCGGGTAGAAGAACTGGCTGATGGAACCCGCCTCGACGGTGATTCCCGATGCGACATCGAGGATCTCGCGACGACCCGCTCCGTCGGTGCCGGCGCGGAACACAATCGATCGGCCGTCGGGTGAGATGTGCGTTGCCGGATCGATCACCCCGAACTGATCGACGCGATCGAGGACGCCGGACGTCACCGTACCGGTGTCCCACTCGATGATCGAGTAGGCGCACCGTAGGCGTTCGTCGCATTCCTCGATCGCCCAGTGCCGCTTGCCGATCGCGATCAGCGCACCAGTGCTGATTCGGCGACTCGAGCCGTCCGGACTGATGGCATAGACACCGCCCGGTGCCGTGACGAGAGCGTCCCCGTCGGGCGAGAACACCCGCGAGAAGAATGGCTCCTCGGACACAACCACGTTGTCCAACGGTGCCAATGAGCCGTCCGGCCGGAGCAGCCAGTTCTGCTCCGGTGCGTTGGGGCCAGTGGACGGCGTGATGACCACGAAGTTGCCGGTACCCGTCCACGGTTGCACGAAGATCACACCGTCTGCGAGCCTCGACTCGACCACCGGCTCGCCATCGCGGATGATGCGCATGGTGGTCGAGTTGAAGGCCACGAGGGTTCGCTCGCCGACGGCGAGCCGGGCCTGAGCGCCGAGCTCGGAAACGTCGAGACTGCGTGTACGGCCGCTCGGGAACTCGGTGACGTTGACGATGCCCGACTCGTCGAGAGTGATCACCTCGGTCGGCTCCATTGTTGCGAGATTCTCGGGCACGGCGATGGTTCGCTCTGCCCAGGCAGGCGGCTCACCGACCACGATCACCGGAATCTCGTCGGGAGTCTCGACCACCTCGCCTGCGCTGACAGTCGACGGGACCGTGATGGACCGCTCCGTGGTCGGTGTGATCATGTCGAGTGGCGCGTCGGACGTGGTCGGCGAACGGTCGTCGGGCCTCGTCGCCGTCGGGGTCGCGTCGGGTTCTGCGTCGTTGCGCAACAGTGCACCCGCCGAGCCGATCACCAGCGCCGCAACCACCGCTCCTGCAACCATCGTGCGACCGAACGACGACCTCGACGTCGAGGCATCGGCGTCACGCTCGAAGTCGGTCGGGGGTGGTTCATCCGAGCCCGTGGCGGTCGGTCGACCAGCTTGGGCACTGACCCGGGGTGGTCGATCGAACACGGCGTCGTCGGTTGTCGAGCGGTCGGCATCCCAATCGTCGCGCGTCCACGGGGACACATCGTCGGGGCCCGCGTCATCCACGGCAACATTCGACCACATGCAGACGCCGGTACCGTCGCGCAGGTGGGCACTCCTGGCGACATCGTGATCACCTACTTGGCGTCGTTCGCCACCGGTGACCCCGATGCGGTTGCGGCGTGTGTGACCTCGGACTTCGTCAACGAACACCTGAGCGAGCTCGGATCCGGCTGCGATGGCCGGGAAGAGTACCGGCGACGTCTGCCGGGCTTCCTGTCGACGTTCTCAGGTGCCCGGTACACGATCGTGACGCTTGCGCAGATCGCGACACCGGCCGCAGGCGACGTGGTGGTGCGCTACCGGTTCGAAGCAACGTTCGAGGGCACAACGATCGACATCCCGGGAGTGATGTGGTTCGACGTGCGCGACGGATTGGTCGCCCGCCGTACCGACCTGTGGGATTCACTGACCTTCCTCCGCCAGACCGGCCAGGCCGACTGATCAGCTCGCCGGGAACATCGTCGAAACTCGCCGGTCGGTGAGAGGAGATGCCGATGCTTCGGGCATCCTTGAGTCATGGCCGAACGAGCGATTCCCACCGATGACGAATTGAAGGAGCGGCTCACGCCGCTGCAGTACGAGGTCACCCAGCGCGCCGGCACCGAGCGCGCGTTCAGCGGCACCTACTGGGACGTGAAGGACCCGGGCACGTACCATTGCATCGTGTGCGATGAGCCGTTGTTCTCGTCGGAGACGAAGTACGACTCGCGCTCCGGTTGGCCGAGCTTCACCGAGGCGATCGACCCCGCGAAGGTGACCTTGAAGCAGGACCGTTCACTCGGCATGGTGCGCACCGAGGCCGAATGCGCGAATTGCGGGGCCCATCTCGGCCACGTCTTCCCGGACGGCCCAGGTCCCACCGGCGACCGCTTCTGCATGAACTCGGCCAGCCTCGATCTCAAGCCCAGCTGATGACATCCGGGTTCAGACCCGCGAGGTGATCGGTCGGTAGCGTCGGCGAAATGATCTGCGATTGGGGCGACGACGAGCGACGGCTGACCGACTCGGTCAGTGTGCTCATCGGTGATGCGAACGGCGCATACCCGTCGGGCAACACGCTGCTCGTGCGAGGCGCCGGCGAGACCGTGCTGATCGACCCATCGGTCACCGTCGTCGAGCGAGGGGGCGCTCCGATCGCCATCGACGCAGTGATCAACAGCCACAGCCACGAGGACCACATGGCGGGCAACGGCACCTTTGCGTCGGCGCGGCTGCACATCCACCACGAGGACCTCCCTGGTGCACAGTCGATGGCGGGGCTGATGGCGGTGTACGGCCTGACCGGCGAGGCGCGCGAGGCGTTCGAGCGGGTGATCATCGACGAGTTCCACTACGTTCCCCGGTCCGATGCGCACGGCTTCACCGACGGCGATGTGTTCGACCTCGGCGGAGGGGTGAAGGTCGAGGCGGTCCACCTGCCGGGCCACACCCGCGGCCACAGCGGATTCCGGATGGATGGCGTCTTCTTCCTGTCAGACATCGACCTGACCGGATTCGGGCCCTACTACGGCGACGCCTGGAGCGATCTCGAGGACTTCGAATCGAGCCTGGCCAAAGTGCGTGACGAAGACGCCGACTTCTACGTGACGTTCCACCACAGGGGCGTGATCGAAGGACGCGAGACGTTCGTCGAGATGGTCGATGCGTTCACATCGGTGATCGCACGGCGCCACCAGGCGATGCTCGAGTTCTTGAGCGAACCGCACTCGATCGACGAGATGCGTCAGCACCGCTTCATCTACCGTCCGCACGTCGAGATGGCGTTCGTCGAGTCGGTCGAACGCCGGAGCGCCGAGCTCCACGTGCAGCGCATGCTCCGTCGCAGTGAAGTCGCAGAAGTCGCGCCCGGCCGCTACCAGACGACGTGACGACGTCTCCCGGCGCCGATCTCCGGCAATCGAACTGGCAGGATCGGGCGATGGAAGATGCGCCGGCGTTCAACACCCTTCGAGTGCAGGTCGACGGCCCGGTCGGGCGGATGACACTCACTCGAGGCGACAAACTGAATCCACTCAGCACGACAACACTGCGCGAGATCGCGCTGGCGGCGCAGTGGTTCAACACCACGGACGCACACGTGGTCGTCGTCACCGGTGAGGGCCGCGGGTTCTCCGCAGGGTTCGATCTCGGTGAGTTCGCCGGCGGTGATCGGGAGAGCCCCGACAGTGCGTCGAGCCGGGACCAGGCTGACCTCGGCCGCCTGATGGCTGAATCGATGGACCGAATGTCCGCAGTGACGATCGCGGCCATCAAGGGCCCGTGCGTCGGAGGCGGTGTCGTGCTGGCCGGCGTGTGCGACCTGCGAATCGCCGCCGATGACACCGTGTTCTCGATCCCCGAGGTCGACCTGGGTATCCCGCTGGCGTGGGGCGGCATTCCGCGACTCGTGCGTGAGATCGGCCCAGCGATCACCCGCGAGTTGGTGTTGACGTGCCGACCGTTCTCACCGGAAGAAGCGCTGCGGATCGGCTTCATCAACCGCGTCGTACCTCGCGCCGAACTCGAGTCGGCCGTCGACGCACTCGCCGCGCAACTCGCGAAGAAGGCGCCGAGCGTCGTGCGGGCGACCAAGCGTCAGGTCAACCAGGCGCTCGAGGACATGGCCTCCACCGCCGGATCGTGGGCCGACGCCGACCAACTCGGTGCCGCCATGCGCGATCCCGAGGCCCGCGCCGCCGCCCGCACCTACCTGGCATCCCGGGCCAAGCACTGAGCCCTTCCGTTTGTGCTGCATTCTCGGTGGCCCGGGCCACCGAGAATGCAGCGCAAACGTGTACTTCTCAGGTGAGGAGGTCGGTCGCGACGTCGTGCCAGAGGCGGGTGGTGAGCGCGAGCGACTCGATGTCGATGCGTTCATCGTTGCCGTGGAAGCGTGACCCGAAGGAACCGACGTCGAGCGACGGGCTGAACAACCCTGCGCCGTATGCCACCGCCCCCATCTCGCGGTAGATGCGAGCGTCGGTGAACCCGACGACGAACTGGGGGTTCAACCTCGCCGACGGGAATGGACGGTTCACCGCCCGCTGGAGCGAGTCCCACAACGGGGTGTCGATCCGGCTGATCGACGCTGCGTCGTTCATCAGCGGCTCGACCTCCACGTGCTCGGCGAGGTCGCCGAGCGCAGCTCGCAGATGTGCATCGACCTCGTCGGGGCCCTCGCCGGGCAGTGTGCGCACGTCGACGTCGACGGTCACGGCGTCGGGAATCGTGTTGACCTTCATCCGACCGCCGCCGGACTCGCTCCCATCGACGAGGTTTGGCGAGAACGTGGTGTGCGTGCACGCATGGAAGTGTGCTGCCGCACTCGTCGGGAGCACGGCGAGGGCGTCGTCGATCTTGTCGGGATCGAGGAGAGCATCGCGAAGTTCGTCAGGCAGCTCCAGTGACGCAACCGTCGCCGGCCACAGCTCGTGGAATCGCGGCGCCGGCCGATAGTCGGCGAGCCGCTGGATCACACCTGCGGCCTTGACCAGCGCGTTGTCGCTTCGAAACGGCCTGGAACCGTGGCCCGGCACACCACGAATTCGCAGCCGCCGCCACGCAACGCCCTTCTCGGCGATGTTGATGCCGACCACCGGAGCCTCCGATGAACCCGAGTGCAGCCCACCGTTCTCGGTGAGTGCATAGTCGGCACGGATCGCATCGGGATGGTGCTGCGCCATCCACCGGGCACCGTAGGCGCTGCCCGCCTCTTCGTCAGCGACACCGAAGTAGATCAGGTCACCGGTCGGCCGAAACCCGCTGGCAGCGAGGTGTCGAAAAGCGACCGCCATCGAGGCGGTGAGGTTCAGCATGTCGACCGCGCCCCTCCCCCACACTTCCGGGCCGTCGTCGCCGTCGATGATCTCGCCGCCGAATGGGTCCTCCCGCCACCCCGACTCGGTGACCGGCACCACGTCGGTGTGGCCCATCAGGCACAGGCTGGGAGCGCTCGGATCGGTGCCGGGGATGCGGGCCACGATCGACGTGCGACCGGGAGCGGCATCGAAGCGTTCGACGTCGACTCCCGCAACTTCGATCACCTGTTGGAGCACGTCGGCGTTGCGGACCTCGCCGCCCGACTCGGCGGTACCGTCGTTCACGCAACGGTTCCGAATGAGTGCCTGCAGCAACTCAACCGTCTCGTTGGTGAGGTGGTCGAGCTGACGATCATCGAGTCCTGTCACTCGCCCAGCCTCGCACGCGACCCGCATCCAGATCGTTTGCTTCGGGTTCTCGGTGGGACGGTCCACCGAAAACCCGACGCAAACGTGGCTGAACACCGCCTCGGCGAGATCAGCGCAGGGCGGCCAGCGCAGCGGCGATGCGCTTCGGGCTCGCCGACGGTTGACCTGGGCGCTTCGTCGCCAGCGGCTGGGCGAACGTGGCGACCCGGAGCTCCTCGAGCTGCCAGCGCAGGTCGACCATCGCCGATGACAGCTGGGCGGTGCCTGCAGCATCGACGATCGACTCGAATCGTTGCTCCAACGGGACCACCTCTGCCATGCGCCGCTGGTCGGCGACCTGAGCACCGGCGAGATGATCGAGTCGGTACGACAGCGCATGCACATAGCGCTCGAGATCATCGAGACGGTCGATGCCCACACCCAACACGAAACCGCGATGGACGAGCCGCCCGAGGTGTCGATTGGCGTCGTCGACCGACGCTCGAAGCGCATCGGCGCGGAGTTTGCTCAGCCGGTCCGACGCCTCCGTCGCTGCTGCCATCACCTGCGCTGCCTTGCGCAGGGCGTTGGCCGCGAGGCCGGGGGCAGCGTCGCGGACCGCTCGACGAAGCTCGGTGAACTCGGCCTCGGTCCACGGCAGCGAACCATGATCGGACATGACTCGATCGACGGCGGCCGCAACGCAGTCACCGCTCAACTCGCCGAGCTCGATGTCACCCGCAGCGATCGCCAGACGATCTTCGTTCGACACCTTGCGCACGATCGACGATCGGGTCGGCGCCGCGGTCAGCAAGAGCAACCGACGCACGCCGCCACGCATCACCCGAGCCTGCAGTTCGGGCGTCGTCACCACGCGCAATGCCACACTGTCGCCCACATCGAGCAGCGCCGGAAATGCCTGCACGTCGAGATCACGATCTCCGGATTCGACCACACGCGGCAGGTCCCCGATGTCCCACTCGACGATGCCCCGGCGTTCTTCGATCGGAGCTGCCGCAGCGATCGACTCACGGGCGGCGCCCGCGAGCGACGAGCGAATCGCCCCCAGGTCGGTGCCGACGCCGTGCACCTCGCCGTCGTCGTCGGAGACGACGAAGTGCATCCTCAGATGGTCGGCAAGTACTGACGAGTCGAATGCCGACGGGTCGACCCGCACGTCGGCGACGGCGTCGAGCGCGTCGGCCAACCACTCGACGATCCGGCCGTCGACCACGTTCGCCGGCAACAGTTCGAGCACCGAGGTGATGGTGTCGCTGATCGGATTGAGTCGCCGGCGGACCTCCTTCGGCAGCGAGCGGATCAGTGTGGCCACCAGCTCTGGCCGGTGGCCGGGGATCTGCCAGTCGAACCCGTCGGGCGTCACCTGGTTGAGCCCCGACAACGGCACGTGCACCGTCACGCCGTCCAGCGGTTCACCGGGCCCGTACCGGTACGTGAGCGGCAACTCGATCACGGTGTCGCCGCGGCGTTGCTGCCACGTGTCGGGATAGTCGGCGAGACGGACACCGTGGCTGCTTCCCGCGAGGGCCTCGTCGGTGAGGTCGAGCAAGCTCGGTGCGCGTCCGCGGGCCGCCTTCCACCACTTGTCGAAGTGTCGAACAGAGGTGACGTCGGCGCCGACGCGGTCGTCGTAGAACTCGAACAGCATCTCGTCGTCGATCAGCTCCAGTCGACGCACACGCGCCGCCATCCGTCGGATCCGTTCGAGGAACTCGGCGTTGCGAGCCAGGAACTTCTGGCGTCCGATCCACGCCTCATCGGCGATATCACGCTCGACGAGCGCCTTGGTGATGAACCACGCCCTCGCCTCGGCAGCATCGACACGGTCGTAGCCGATCGTGCGATCGCTCACGATCGGGAGTCCATACAGCGTGACCTGTTCGGTGGCGACGGCTCGGCCGCCCTTCGGGTCCCATCGCACGTTCTCGTAGGCGCGCTTGATCACGTGAGCGCCCGCACGCTCAGCCCACCTGGGATCGATCTTGGCGACTCGTCGGGCGTACAGCTGGTTGGTCTCGACGAGTTCGGCAGCCATCACCCACGGCGCCGGTCGCCGGGTGAGCGCCGAGCCCGGAGCGATCACGAAGCGTGACTGGCGGGCACCAATGAACTCCCGGGTCTCACGGTCGCGCATCCCGATGTGCGACAGCAGACCGGCGAGCACCGCCTGATGGACGTGATCGGGATGCGACTCCTGCGTGGTCGGGCGAACCTTCAGCTGTCCGGCAATGCGTCGGAGCTGGCTGAACAGGTCCATCCACTCGCGCACGCGTAGGTAGTTGAGGTACTCCTTGCGGCACATCCGTCGGAACTGGTTTCCCGACAGCTCTCGTTGCTGGCTACGCAGGTAGTCCCAGAGCGCCACGATCGACAGGAGATCGGAACCGTCGACCTTGAACCGGTTGTGGAACTCGTTCGCCAGCTCGCGTTTGTCCTGCGGACGTTCGCGCGGATCCTGAATCGACAGCGCCGACGCGATCACGAGCACCTCGCGGACGCAGCCGAGCCGGTCGGCTTCGAGCACCATCCGCCCGAGGCGTGGGTCGACCGGAAGACGAGCGAGCGAGCGGCCGATCGGTGTGAGCTTGCGTGGCCCGTCCTTCACGCCGTCGATCGGCGCCTCGAGTGCGGCGAGTTCATCGAGGAGGGCGTAGCCGTCGCGAATGGCGTGGCGGTCCGGCGGCTCGACGAACGGGAAGCGGGCAACGTCGCCGAGTCCGATCGCCGTCATCTGCAGGATCACCGACGCAAGGTTCGTCCGCAGGATCTCGGGGTCGGTGAACTCGGGTCGGGCGTCGAAGTCGGCCTCGGAGTAGAGCCGGATACAGATGCCCGGAGCCACGCGACCACACCGCCCGGCGCGTTGGTTGGCGGACGCCTGCGAGACGGCTTCGATGGGCAGACGCTGCACCTTGAGCCGGCGGCTGTAACGCGAGATACGCGCGGAGCCGGCGTCGACCACGTAGCGCACGCCGGGCACGGTGAGCGATGTCTCTGCGACGTTGGTGGCCAACACGATTCGCCGGCCGGGACCACCGTTCGGCTCGCGTTCGAAGATGCGGTGCTGCTCGGGCGCCGACAGGCGTGCGTACAGCGGCAACACCTCGGTGTTGCGCAGGTCGAGGCGACGCAACGCGTCGGCGGTGTCGTGGATCTCGCGTTCGCCCGACAGGAACACGAGTACGTCGCCGGGTCCCTCCGAACGCAGCTCCTCCACTGCGTCGATGATCCCCTGCACTTGATCCCGCACGTCCGCCGCTGGCCGCGTTTCCGCGTCGGGATCGGCGTCGGGGACGAGAGGGCGGTAGCGCAGTTCGACCGGAAAGGTCCGGCCCGTCACCTCGATCACCGGCGCCGGCTCACCGTCGAGAGCGAAGTGCTCCGCGAAACGAGCGGTGTCGATCGTGGCGCTGGTGACGATCACCTTGAGATCCCGCCGCTGCGGGAGGAGCTGTTTGAGGTAGCCGAGGATGAAGTCGATGTTGAGGCTGCGCTCGTGGGCCTCATCGATGATCAACGTGTCGTATCGGCGCAGCATCCGGTCGCGCTGGATCTCGGCGAGCAGGATTCCGTCGGTCATCACCTTGACCAGAGTCGCGTCGCTCACCTGGTCGGTGAAGCGCACCGTGTATCCGACATCGTCACCCAGCTTCGATCCCAACTCTGACGCCACCCGCTCGGCGATCATGCGAGCCGCCACACGACGTGGCTGCGTGTGGCCGATCATCCCTGCGACGCCTCGCCCTGCTTCGAGGCACAGCTTCGGGAGCTGGGTGCTCTTTCCCGAGCCGGTCTCGCCCGCCACGATCACCACCTGGTGGTCGCGGATTGCGGCGAGCAACTCGTCTCGCCGCTCGGTGATCGGCAGGCTGTCGGGGTACGACAACCGACCCATCGTCACAATTGCGTCCGCGGCGGCGCGTCGAAGGTCGGTGGCGGGGGTGGACATGGCGGCTCGAGTCACGAGCTTCGCACCACTTCACCGGCACGCCACCCGACATTCGATCTGCGCCCAGAGCGTCCTGGCGCACGATCCGCGCCCGAGGTGTCCCGGAAGCCGGGACCGCGGGGCTTCAGATCAGCTGGTGGAACGCTCAGGCGGTGGTGCGGCGTTTGGCGGCACGGACGGCGGCACCGCCGATGCGGAGCATCCTGGTATCGCCGAAGGGGGTGCCGCCGACCTGGTTCAAGGTCATCGCCACGGCAAGACCCGACTCGGGGTCGCCCCATGCGCCAGAGCCACCAAAACCGAAGTGACCGAACGCCTTCGGCAACACGCCTGCCGTGGTGCCGGCGAGGTGATAGCCGAGACGCCAGTGCATGTTGATCATCACGGCAGCGTCGCGGCCGACCTTCGATCGACCGACCTCAGAACCGGCGACTCCGGAGCCGAGCAGTGGCTGTTCGCGGGTCGCCTCACGCAAGGTGGCGGGCGACAGCAACGGCGGTCCGTCGAAGTCGTCGGGCGTGGCGAGGGCTGCGTACATCCGGGCGAGCGACCGGGCGGTGAAGACGCCGTTGGCGGCGGGGATCTCGGCGTCGTGGATGTGATCGGTCTGGCCGACATCGAGGAGGTCGTCGACGACCAACGCCGAGAACAACGGTGCGTAACGGTCGAACCGGGAAAGCGTCGACAGCACCTTGTGCAGACGGGCCGATGCCTTCGGATCGACGAGCAGGGTGGCGATGCGGCTGCGCACCTCGGGTGGTGCGCCGATGTACATCTGGCCGTCGAGGCCGAGCGGCTGCACGATCTCGCGCTGCAGCGCCTCGTTCACCGTGAGACCGGTGACGCGCCGAATCACCTCGCCGACGAGCCAGCCGAAGGTGAGCGCGTGGTAACCCGAACGGGTTCCCACATCCCATGCCGGGGGGGCGGCAGCGAGCAGTTTGGTCATCGAATCCCAGTCGAGCAGCGACTCGGTCGACTCGGCCAGGGCTCGCACCCCGTGCAGGCCCGCCTGGTGCGTGAGCAGATGCCGCAGTGTGATCGCGCCCTTGCCGCCGGCGGCGAACTCGGGCCAATAGGTGGCCACTGGAGCGTCGTAGTCGAGCAGACCCTGATCGACGAGGCGGTGCACGATCGTGGCGACCACGCCCTTCGTGGTCGAGAAACTCATCGACATCGTGTCGCGATTCCACGGTGTTCCCTTGGTGTCTCGTTCACCGGTCCAGGCGTCGACGACGAGTTCACCACGGTGGTACACGGCCACGGCCATGCCTCCCTCGGCGGATCGTTTGGACGTCAGCGCCTGGACCTTCTCGGTCACCAGGGCGAAATCGGGGTGTACGAAGCCTTCCATGCCTTGTTCCTATCGCCATCCGGGGAGTCAGGTCGGGTGACGAACGTCATCTACGCGAAGATCCATGGATGGACGACCCCGGCGGACACGGCGCAGATCGACGACGTTTCGTCGGTGGCCACCTGCTCGTCGACGGAGGGTTGGTGCACGCCGACCTGGTGATCGACGGCGACACGATCACCGGCATCACCACCCACCCGGGCGACGTCGCTTCACTCGGCCCGAACGACGTCGACTGTTCCGACCTCGTGATCGCTCCGGGCTTCATCGATCTGCAGTGCAATGGCGCTGGAGGTGTCGACATCACCAGCGAGCCGCACCGCATCATCGAGGTCGCCGCTGAGCTCCCCCGGTTCGGGGTGACGTCGTTCCTTCCCACCGTGGTGACGGCCGCAGCGTCTACGAGGGCGGCGGCGATCGCCACGATGGCGGGGCTGGCCGAACACGTCGA
Organism: Actinomycetes bacterium; assembly: GCA_031426215.1. GTDB lineage: Bacteria > Actinomycetota > Acidimicrobiia > Acidimicrobiales > Ilumatobacteraceae > Sva-07. Next base: position 9,533 of record JANPKU010000042.1, on the reverse strand, counting down.
TCACGTCCACGACGGTCGACCGGTCGCCACCCCGCTCGGGCTGCATTTCGAGGGGCCGATGATCTCGCGTGATCACCTCGGGGCGCACGTTCCCCGGTTCGCGAAGGATCCGGCAGAGCTGCTCGACGAGGTCGACACCTGGGCGCAGTCGGATGTGGTCACTCTCGTGACACTTGCCCCTGAGTTGGAACGAGCGATCGACGTGGTCGAACGTCTCGTCGCAGCGGGAGTCGTGGTGTCAGCCGGCCATACGGCGATGACCCCGGCCCACTTCGCCGTTGCGCGTGCCGCGGGCCTTTCGTACGTGACCCACCTGTTCAACGCAATGGCCGCGTTCGGGCACCGCGCACCTGGCCCGATCGGTGCAGCGCTCGCCGACGGGGGCGTGACCGTCGGGGTGATCTGCGACGGCATCCACGTCGACCCGACTGCGGTGGCGATGGCCTGGCAGGCGCTCGGTCCGACACGGATGTCGCTCGTGTCGGATGCGTCGCCTGCTCTCGGCGCTCCCTACGGCCAGTTCCGCATCGGCGGGTTCGAGATCGTGCACGACGAGTCCGGTGTGCGCACGCTCGGCGGTGTGCTCGCCGGGAGCGCACTCCCGTTGGATCAGGCCGTGCGCAATCTGATGGCGTTCAGCCGATGTTCACTCGCCGATGCTCTCGCAACGGTGACGAGCACACCCGCTGACCTGCTGGGCCTCGTCGATCGGGGCAGGTTGTGCGTCGGGAAGCGAGCCGATCTGACCGTTGTGGACCACGCCGGCGATCTCCGGTACACGGTCGTCGGCGGCCGGACCGCTTGGGCCGGCTGATCGATCAGCGCTCGAGCGAGTCGAGCACCGAATGGGTGGTCGACGCCACCGCAGCAGCGGCGCCTTCGGCAACTCGGCGTCCGCTCCAGAACACCGACGGACGGCCTCCGGTGTCGAGCGCAGCGAAGATCAGTCCGCCGAGCAGCCCTGCGTTCTTGAGGAACTGCATCCGATGCCGGGTCTTGTCGGCGTCGTCGTCCATCTCCCAGAATCGATGGCCGGCAAGCGTGGTCGGCACCAACGACGCACCGAGCAGAATCGCCATCACTCGCGGTGCGATTCCGAGGGCGAACAGGCCACCGGCAGCCACCTGCACCCCGGAGTTGACCTTCACGAGCTGCTCGGCCGACAGCGACCCGGGGATCGAGTTCTTCACGGGTTCGATGACCTTCGAGGCCGGCACCGCAAGCTTCGCCGACCGCTTCCACGAGCTGATGCCACCGACCACGAAGATTCCGGCGAGCAAGGTACGGGCGAGGCCACGAAGTCCGATCACGCTGACCGTTCTACCCCTCGCCATGGAGTTCAACCAACCAGGGCGAACGGTCAGGTCGATTGGCCGGCGAACTGCGCGTTGTAGAGACGCCAGTACGCCCCCCGCTCTTCGAGCAGCGCGTCGTGGTTGCCGTGCTCGACGATCTGGCCGTTCTCCATCACCAGGATCACATCGGCACCGCGGATCGTCGACAGCCGGTGGGCGATCACGAAGCTGGTGCGATTGGCTCGCAGCGCAGTCATCGCCTCTTGGATCAGCACCTCGGTGCGGGTGTCGACCGAGCTGGTCGCCTCGTCGAGGATCAGAATCGACGGGTCGGCGAGGAACGCACGGGCGATCGTCATCAACTGCTTCTCACCGGCGGAGATGTTGTCGCCCTCGTCGTTGATGATGGTGTCGTAGCCGTCTGGCAGTGAGTGCACGAACCGGTCGACGTAGGTGACCCGAGCCGCTTCGCGAATTTGTGCGTCGGTCGCTCGCGGGTTGCCGTAGGCGAGGTTGTCGCGAATGGTGCCCCCGAACAACCACGTGTCCTGCAGCACCATGCCGATGTTGCGCCGCAACTCGTGGCGAGGGAACGACGCTATATCGCGACCGTCGAGCGTGATGCGTCCCGAGTCGAGGTCGTAGAACCTCATGATCAGGTTGACCAGCGTCGTCTTGCCGGCGCCGGTCGGACCGACGATCGCGACGGTCTGGCCGGGCTCGGCCACCACGTTCAGGCCGGTGATCAGCGGCTGGTCGGGTTCGTAGGCGAAGTGGACGTCTTCGAATGCGATGCGACCACGAACGACCGGCGAATCGACCGTGTCGGCCTGTTCGGTGGACATCTCGTCGGCATCGAGCAACTCGAGCACACGCTCGAGCGAGGCGATGCCCGACTGGAACGTTGCCGCCATCGACGCCAGATTCGTGAGGGGCTGGGAGAACTGGCGGGCGTACTGGATCATCGCCTGCATGTCTCCGACGCTCAGCGCACCCGACGAGATCCGCAGACCACCGAACACGGCGATCAGTACGTACTGGATGTTGCCCATGAAGATCATTGCCGGCTGGATCAAGTTGGACATGAACTGAGCGGCGAAGCTCGCCTTGTACAGCTCGTCGTTGTCGGCTCGGAAACGAGCTTCAGCCTCGCGTTGGCGACCGAAGCTCTTCACGATCGCGTGGCCGCTGAAAACCTCCTCGGCCTGCGCGTTGAGTGATCCGGTGTGGCGCCACTGCGACATGAAGCGCGGTCGCGCCTTGCCACCGATGAACTTCATCAGGAACACCGAGATCGGCACGGTGGTGAGTGCGATCGCCGCGAGCAGTGGCGAGATCGTGAACATCATGATCGTGACGCCGATCAGCGTGAGCAGCGAGGTGAGAATGTTGCTCACCGTCTGCTGCAAGCTCTGCGACAGGTTGTCGATGTCGTTGGTCACCCGGCTCAACAAGTCGCCGCGAGGCTGACCGTCGATGTACTTCAGCGGTAATCGATTGAGTTTGCGTTCGACCGACTCGCGCAGGGAGTACATCGAACGTTGCACTACGCCGGCGAGGATGAACGACTGCATGTACGCGAGCGCCCACGACGCGAGGTAGATGAACAACACGATGATCAATTGGCGGTGCAGCGCTGCGAAGTCGATCCCCTCTGGGCGAAAGTACCCCTCGAAGATGATGTTGGTGGCCTCGCCGAGCAGACGGGGGCCGAGCACCACCAGCGTGACGCTCGAGACGACGAGGAACAACACGGCGAACAGTCGCAACTTCTCGGTGCCGAGCAGCTCGCCGAGTCGACGGAGCGACTCGCGGAAGTTCTCGCTGCGTTCGGCCGGGATGCCGATGCCGCCGCCGGGACCGAAGCTGTTGCGTCGAGCCTCGGTTCCTGCAGTGGCGAGAATTGCCTTGTCGTCGGCGGTGCCGTTCGCACCGCTGGCGTCGGCGGCGTCGTCGTTCGTTCCGTTGGTGCTCATGCCACGACTCCTTGGCCCATCTGCGACTCGACGATCTCGATGTAGGTGGGGCATGCCTCGAGGAGTTCGTGGTGCGTGCCTCGACCGATGATCTCTCCGTCTTCGACCACCAGGATCTGATCCGCATCGATGATGGTCGACACCCGCTGCGCCACGATCAACACCGAAGCGTCACCGGTCGTCGGTTTGAGTGCGGCCCGCAATCGAGCGTCCGTGGTGAGATCGAGTGCCGAGAATGAGTCGTCGAACACGTAGATCTCCGGGCGCACCACCAGCGCACGTGCGATACAGAGCCGCTGCCGCTGGCCGCCCGACACGTTCGTACCGCCCTGGGTGATCTCACTCTCGATTCCATTGGGCATCGACTGCACGAAGTCGGTTGCCTGCGCGATCTCGAGTGCCTCCCAGATCTCGGCGTCGGTCGCATCCGGTCGCCCGTAACGCAAGTTCGACGCCACGGTGCCCGAGAACAGCAGCGGTCGCTGGGGCACATAACCCACCTTGCTCCACAAGAGGTCGAGGTCGAGCTGGCGGACGTCGACGCCATCGACCAGCACCGCACCTCCGGTGACGTCGGCAAGGCGCGACACCAGGTTCACCAGCGTCGTCTTGCCGGCACCGGTACTGCCGATGATCGCGGTGGTGGTTCCGGCTTCGACCCGGAACGAGACGTCGCAGAGGACGGGCCGGTCGGCGCCCGGATAGGCGAACTCGACATTGCGGAACTCGAGGGTGCCGCGCTCCCTCACCGAGGTGACGGGATGCTCTGGCTGCACGACGGTGGACGGTGTGTCGAGCACCTCGACGATGCGGTCCGCCGCAACCGATGCCCGGGGAATCATCGACATCATGAAGGTCGCCATCACGACGGCGAACAGGATCTGGATCAGGTAGCTGAGATAGGCCACGAGCGAACCGATCTGCATCTGCCCGGCACCGATCCGGTCGCCGCCGATCCAGATCACCGCCAGGCTCGACGCGTTGATGATCAGCATGACCGTGGGAAACATGGCCGCCTGGATGCGCCCGGCACGCAAGGAGGTGTCGGTGAGTTCATCGTTTGCCGTGGCGAACCGGGCGGTCTCTTCCGGTTCACGGACGAACGCACGCACGACCCTGATACCGGTGATCTGCTCACGGAGCACTGCATTCACCCGGTCGACGCGCAGCTGCATGATCTGGAACTGAGGCACCATCTTGTAGATCAGCGAGCCGAGGATGATGACGGCGGCGGGAATGGAGAACACCAACACGACCGACAGACCCAGATCCTCTTGCAACGCCATCACCGTGCCGATCACCAGCGTGAGTGGCGCCGCGATCATCATCGTGGCGGCCATCACGACCAGGACCTGCACCTGCTGCACGTCGTTGGTGATGCGGGTGATCAGCGAGGGCGCGCCGAACTGGCCGACCTCTCGTGCGGAGAAACCCGTGACCGTGTGGAACAGGTCGCGTCGGACGTCGCGCCCGAAGCCCATCGCCGCCTGCGAGCCGTACCAGACGGCACCGGAAGCGAACACGATCTGGACAAAGGTGAACGCGAGCATCACGCCGCCCATCTTCCAGATGTAGGCGTTGTCGCCTCGCAGCACGCCGTTGTCGATCAAGCGGGCGTTGACCGTGGGAAGCGTGAGCGCCGCCGCGGTCTGGATGGCTTGGAGCACGATGACGACCTGGAGCACTCGTCGATACGGCCCGGTGAGGTGGCTCTTGAGGAGTTGCCAGAGATTCATTCGTTGGTACCTGTTCCGATCCCGTGGAGGAGGACGTCGACGATCTCGGCCGGACCCGATGGGTGACCGGCGAGCATGGGGTGGGTGAGCGCCATCGTGACGGCGCGCAACATGTGTGCAGCGGCTGCGGGTTCGAGGGTCAGCCGGTCGGAGTGCCGCTCGAAGATCGCGGCGAGTTCGACACTGTCGACGACGGGCCGACGCGACTGGTGGTGGCGCTTGGGGCCGAGGTTCGAGACCAGCATCCACACGTCGACGACACGTCGCTGGATGATCGCCGTCGCCTCGATCAGTTGCTGCTCGAACGCCAACGTCGCATCGACGGACTGCAGCGCGGCTTCGAGCGGTCGAGGATCGAGGGCGGCATCGAGGGCTGCTTCGATCAGTTCGTCCTTGTCGGCGAAGACTCGGAAGATCGTGCCTTCCGCGATGCCTGCAGCACATGCGATCTGCTTGCTCGTGACCGACTCGCCATACTCGATCAGCAGCGGCCGGACCGCATCGATGATCGCCGCACGACGCTCCTGCGCAGGCATCGCCGACGCACGCTTGGTGGCGTGAGGAACGTCGGTTGCGGTGCTGGGCATCTCCGCAACGATACTGAGTGAGCACTCACTCACACATGTCGAGGCCAACATTCTCCGAGCGATGAGCCAAACGCCGGTATCTGGCGGTTCGCTCATCGCCACGGCAATCACGCTCCGAGCGATGAGCCAAACGCCGGTATTTGGGCAGTTCGCTCATCGCCTGGCATCTGATCGCAGAGGGAGGATACGAGCGACTGGCGGCCCGAATCGGTCAGGCGTCGCGCCGTCGTCGCACCAGTACTTCCTGGGCAATCGTCGCGACTTGGAGGCCGTCATGGCGGATGACGTCGCCGGTCACCAGACCACGACCTCGATTGATGCCATGCGAGTGCGTGGCGAACCAGTGCCATTGCGACGGGTCGGTCGGTCGCTCGAACCACACCGAATGGTCGAGACTGGCGCCCTGGAACAGCTTGCGGTCGCCGGTGTCGCCGGCGAAGTCGGGGTGGGAAGAGCGTGCCGCTCGCGACGGCGCCGCATCGGACATGAAGGCCAGCGCGCACTGGTGGTCGGCGGGATCGTCGCCCATGTCGGCGTCGAGACGGATCCAGTACCCCATCGTGCCGTCGTCCAGGAACGTTGCCTTGCGGATCAGCAGACCCGACCACGAATGGTCGGCGAGCGACGGATCGTCGGGGCCAGGCAATCCCGCCGGCAGCGTTGCCACCGCCACATCGGCTTCGTCCTCGCGAACGTGGAACGACACCGACAGGTTGAGGATCGCACCTGCCGACTGTCGGGCAACGACCTGGCGTGTGCTGAACGAACGACCGTCACGTAGGCGTTCGACCTCGTAGCGGATCGGCTCCTCGGTGGCCCCCGGCCGGATGAAGTACGAGTGCAGCGAATGGGCCGACCGGTCGTCGTCAACCGTGCGGGCAGCGGCTCGCAGCGCCTGCGCCACGACCTGCCCCCCGAAGAGCCGACCACCCCACGGGTAGCGGGCGGAGATGCCGACATACGTGTCGGGTCCGTGCGGTTCCAATTGCAGGAGTTCGCTGAACTCGATGTCATGGATCCGCCGCGTCGCCATCGGACCAGTGTGACAGGACCGGGCGCGATTACTCACGACGAACCCGGGGCGCCAGACTGCGAGGATGCCGACCGTCGAGGTGTATGCCGACATCACGTGCCCGTTCGCCCATGTAGGGCTCAAGCGGGTGGCCCGACACATCGCGGAGTTGTCCGAGCCAGCCGACTTGATCGTGCGGGCGTGGCCGCTCGAATGGGTCAACGGAGCCCCGCTCGACGTCGATGCCGTTCTCGTGAAGGCGACGGCACTCACCGATCAACTCGGCGTCGACGATTTCTCGGGGCTCCGCGCCGACGCCTGGCCGGCTTCGACGATTGCGGCACTGAACCTCAGCGCCATCGCGTACGAGCGCGATGCGGCGACCGGACTTGCGGTCAGCCTGGAACTGCGGGCGGCGCTCTTCGAGCACGGCCAGAACGTCGGCGGCGCTGACGTGTTGGCCCGAATCGCCGCGGCGCACGGACTCGAGGCGCCGTCCGCCGCCGCGATCGCCGCCGTTCGGGCCGACTACGACGGGGGGCTCGCACGCGGCGTCAAGGGTTCGCCTCACTTCTTCGTGGAATCCGACGACTTCTTCTGCCCGACGCTCGATCTCGGCCACGACGCCGCTGGCCATCTCACGGCGCGATTCGACGCGGACATGCTCGCCGACTTCTTGGCCCGCATCGACCTCACCGACGCGCCCGGCGGTGCATGAGCGTCTCCGCTCCTCACGTTCTGGCACACTCCGGACATGAACACGCCGCAGATCGCACCGGGCCGCAGCGGACCGCTGCAACTGATCGGCAACCTGTTGTGGCTCGTGTTGGCCGGGGTCTGGATGGCGCTCGGGTACGTGATCGCCGGCATCGTGATGTGCGCCACGATCATCGGAATCCCGTTCGGGCTGCAGGCGTTCAAACTCGCCGGCTACGCCCTCTGGCCGTTCGGACGCACGGTGATCTACCGAACCGATCGGGACGACGCCTTGTCGTGTCTCGGCAACATCTTGTGGTTCGTGCTCGCCGGGATCTGGGTGGCCATCGGCCATGTGGTCACCGGCGTGCTGCTGTGCATCACGATCATCGGGATCCCGTTCGGGGTTGCGTCGTTCAAACTCGCCGGGCTCGCCCTCACGCCGTTCGGCAAGACCGTCGTGCAAGCTGGTGCGCCACTGCCGCCCGAGGCTCGGATCTACCTGTCGCTCTGAGGGCCTTTGCCGTCCGGGTGGGTGTTGGGTGTGGAGGGGGGTTCACAACCAACACCCACCGGACGTCGCCCTGCGAACGGTACGCACCCAATGTGTCGTGAAGATGTCCACCGAGTTGCCGCTCGGTGAGCAGTCGTCGAACGGTCGACGACTGCGGGTCACGTGCCCGTTCAACGGCTCGTCCTCCGTCTGCTGCGACATCGTCCGAGCGTCGCAGCGAACCGCCGACGTGGTAACACGGCGCCATGGGGACGACTGCGGATGACACACGCTGGCTCGACGCGACGGCACACGCCGAACTGATCTCGACGAGGGAGGCCACGTCCACTGAATTGGTCGACGCATCGATTTCACGGATCGAACAGGTCGACGGTGAGATCAACGCGGTGATCATGCGCTGGTTCGAACGTGCCCGCAATCAGGCCGAGGCGTTCGATGCGCTGCCGCTCGCATCCGGGCACCGAGCCGGCCCGTTCGCCGGGGTCCCGTTCCTGCTGAAGGACCTCGGCTGCAACGTGGCCGGCCTCCCAGTCACGTCGGGCAACCGAGCGGCACGCGACAGCCCTCCTCTGGCGCCGAACGACTCGAACCTGACGGTGCATTTCCGCGAGGCCGGTCTGATCACACTGGGGCGCACCAACAGCCCCGAGTTCGGCAGCGTTCCGGTCACCGAGCCGGAGGCCTACGGGCCAACCCGCAACCCGTGGAACATCGGCCACACACCTGGTGGATCGAGCGGTGGTGCGGCGGCCGCAGTTGCGGCGGGCATGGTGCCGATCGCTCATGCGAGCGACGGTGGCGGTTCGATCCGTATCCCCGCCTCGTGCTGCGGTCTCGTCGGCCTGAAGCCGTCGCAGGGTCGCGTGTCGATGGGACCAGAGCGTGACGAGTCCGGGTTGTCGACGCAGCTGTGTGTCAGCCGGTCCGTACGCGACACCGCCCGAATGCTCGACGCCGTCCACGGCCCGGGAGTCGGCGACAGCGTGATCGCACCGGCGCCGAGCCGACCGTACGTCGAAGAACTCGGGGTCGACCCTGGTCGCTTGCGTATCGGCCTGCTCGATCGTCATCCGATCGATGGCGATCTGCATGCCGACTGTGTCACTGCGGTGCGTTCAGCGGCGACGGTGCTGGAGGGATTGGGGCACGACGTCTCACTCGGGCATCCACCCGTCCTCGAGGACGGCGAGTTTCCCCGTCGCTTTGCGGCGATGTGGGCGGCGTTGATGTCGGTGGGCATCGACACACTCGGCCGGTCGCTCGGGCGATCGCTCACCGCAGCCGACGTCGAGCCGGTCAATTGGGCCCAACACGAGTACGCCGCGCAGCTGTCGGCGTCGCAGTACGCGATGTCGCTCGCCGCGGTCGGCCAGTACCGACGGCACGTGCAGGGATGGTGGGCGGAGGGATGGGACCTGCTCCTCACCCCGACCCTCGCAGCTCCCCCGCTGCCGATCGGCGGTCTGTACGGCGATCAGGACGACGGCGTCGACCCGGCGAATCCGATGGCGCCGTCGATCCGGGCAGGGAGATTCGTGGCGTTCACGCCACAGTTCAACGCCTCGGGACAGCCAGCGATCAGCCTGCCGCTGCACTGGAACGACGACGGCCTGCCGATCGGCGTGCAACTGGTGGCGGCGTACGGTCGCGAGGACCTGCTCATCCGCGTCGCCAGCCAACTCGAAGCTGCGGCACCCTGGGCCGACCGCCACCCCGC
>JANPKU010000041.1:0-7556 GCA_031426215.1 Actinomycetes bacterium | reverse complement strand
GACTGCAGCACCACCCTGGAACCAGGCTCGATCACGGTCACCGAGCCGACTTGGAGGACCTGTGTGGGGTCGCATTGGTCTACCAGCCGCACATCGGCGGAGATTTCGAGAGGGTCGAGTTCGAAGAGCACGCGGTCAGCTCCCGCACGGGCGACCTCATTGAGCGAGCTGACAGCTTCGATCGGTAGTGCCGGAGACGAACCCACCCCGTCGACGGCTTCGAGGTATTCGCCGGCGGTGAGTCCGGGAGCGTGAACGGGGTCGATCGCGTAGTCAGTCGGGACCCCCTGGCGAAGTGTCTCGAGCACACTGAGCTCTGCGCCGATGATCGAACCCTCGAGGCGCAGCCCGCCCGCACCGGCACGCATCACGTCGGAGGTAGCCCACGCCGACAGCAGCCCCAGCACCAAGCCAGCAACCGCAACCGTACGGGCGGCTCGGGCGGGCACAAGCTCGGAGATCAACAAGACGATCACGACTGCACCGACATAGACGTAGCGACTTGCGCCCGGATCGCCGTATTGTCCACGCGAGAGCGCAGTGAGCCCCCAGAAGACGACCAGCATGGCTACAAGGCTGAGGACGCGTGCGGGGACACCCCGCCGATGCAATGGCACGAAGATCGTCATGCCGACGAGCACGAGGACCCCGAACCGGCCCCAGGAAATCGTCAGGTCGTAGAGGCCGGCGACGGCGGATGCACCCGAAGTTGAGACGTAACCGGGAACCTCGTCCAGGTTCGCGATGTCAGCCTGAGACTTGCCGTACATCAAGTACCAGAACCCGTACAGCGCCGAGGGTCCGATGGCGATCCACCAGCGGCGCCATGGCCGTGTCAACACCGTCTCCACGACGATGGCTCCGGCCGCGGCGACGCCTACCCCAGAGCATCCCAGAGCGAATGCTACGAACGCAGATGCCATTACATCCGAGCGCGTGGTTCCTCGTTCGAGCAGGAGTAAGGCGAGCACAAATCCCAGCACAGAACCCATGAAGCCGATTTGGAACGGCCACAGAATGTTCTGCCAACCCGTCCCGAGCAACAAGATCGCAATGCCACCGCCCAGTCCTGCGAGCGAGCCGAGACGTCTGCGCACGTACAGAAGGACCGCTGTGGCGACGGCCACGTGGACAACGATGCCGAGAAGCCGGAAGGCCCGGTAATTGTCGAACCCGACGAACTCGAACATGACGTAGAACACCGACGCCGGCACGATCGAGAGGTGCCCATTGTGTGCCTCAAGGAAGGTGTCGGGCCCGAACCGCCAGCGCTCGGTCACGAAGTTCCACTCGTCGAAGAAGAAGGTTCTCCCTCCCCCCAGTCCGTCAAGCCACCACACGGAAAGGAGCACGACGACAGTCCACAAGGCCACGAGTACGGCGACCCGCCGACCTCGATCGTCCAACTCGCCCAACTCCGCATCATCCGGCGGTGCAACCGGCTCCTGGAGCAACCTCCTTCCGGTCACTGGTTCGAGAACTGACTGGGGGTCGGAAGGCCGTTCGAACTCGTGCGAAGTTGGTGATCCTCTGCCGTCGAATGACGAACGGTTGAACGCCACGTCACTATCGATGCGACAAGTGCAAGGACAAGCAGCGTGAGCACAAGGATGACGCCGCCCGGCGGACTCCACAGCGTCGCTGTGAGCCAGTTGTACGAGCCCGACAAGCCGACGAAGAAATTTCGCGCAGCATGATTGACCGAAATGGCGTTGGCCGAGACCCCAGCGAGGACCGACCACTTCGCCAACCCGATGTCGCGCGAAGATGGCGAAGTCGTCGTTCCGAGGGCGACTGCGAGTATGGGAACCCCCATCGCAAGAGGCAAGAGGTACCGACCTTGGAATCCCAGGCCCGACGTCGCTGCCCGAGCGCCCTCGAGCACCGTGGGGGACAGCACCACGGCCGCCAGGAGTGCACCGAAGACGAAGCGTGACCACGTGCTGCGACGCGGACCTGATGCCGCAACCAACAGCACGACAGCACAGACTCCCAATATCGGGACGACCATCGGGGGATAAAGGGAGGTCCAGCCGAAGAACCCGAACATCTGGATGAAGAATTCGTCGCTGCGGTCGAAGGAGATCCGAAGGTTGCTCAACAGGCTCCCGCCGGCGGCGGCATTTCCACCGAGACTGACATTGCGCGTGAGGACCACATGCCACACCGCTGAGAGTGCCACTCCCGCTGCCGCAGTCATCATGACGAACCTGCGCGCCGAATCGGTCCAGAGTTGCCTCCAGGTGCCCGGTTCAACGGAACTCGCCAGGATCGCCATCGTCGATGGAACCATCCACACGAACGATGCAGGGCGAATGGACGAAAAGGCAAGAGTGGCAATCACGAAGAGGACTTGTGTCGCTCGTTCCGAGTCGCCCGAAATCAGTCCGTGAGCGAGCGCCACACCCCCCAGCCAGAACAGCAATGCCGCAGCGATTTCCGGCGCCTGAGGGTTCACGGATCCTCCAAACGCCGCCACTTGCGCCGTGAATGCCACAAACAACGCGGCCATGAATAACGTGGGCTTGGAGGAACTCAGTGCAATCCAGCAGCAGCAGCCGGCAAGGGCCGAAACCAGTAACGCCGTGAGGAACCGCATCGAGTACAAGCCGACTGGTCCCGGAACTGGGAGCCCCGCCCAGCCCACGGCCGTGTAGTAGAGCGGCGGGTAACTCGCCGCGGTAGAACTGACAGCAACTCGTTCCCTACTCGAACTCAGAACTTCCGGGCAATCTCGTCTCTGCTTCAAATTATCGGAGCACTGGAAATTCCAGATACCGGCATAGGCCTCAGGAACGGAGTACTCCATCGCCGGATAGTCGAATTGGCCGACCACCTCGGGACCCCGCAGCTGACCACTTGACGTCGCAACAGCCTTCACGACGTGGGCCGGCTCGTCGGAGATGCCGTAGGGCGGGTGGATGAGCGCCCACGCAAGTTGCAACGCCAGGCAATAGCCGAAGAAGGACAGGACGACGGACCAGCGACGCCACGCGATCGATCGAGCCGCAACGTCCGTGTCGAGCGAAGGGTCGTCTACTGCTGATTCGTGAGAAGGATGCGTGCGGGCCATGTCCGGGTGCTCAATCGTAATTCAAATAGTGGTTCCGTCGACGACGGCCCAACGGTCGCCCATCGTCCGAACTATGTCAGACCAGGGAGCACCTCGCAGGTCTCCCATTTCAGGAAGTGCCTTGTGAACATCGCCGCCAAGCACCCGCACTGCTCGAAGCGCTCGCTCATCATTCCACTCATCGTCCAGCTCCTGATATACGATCCCCGCCGCACGTCGGGCAGCGAACGCCAGGTCCCGGCGCCCTAGAAGAAGATCGGGAGGGCTTCTTGATACCAGTCAGTGCAGTCGAACTCGGCCCCGAGGTCGAGGAGTTAGTCGTGTCGGTGCTTCGCAGCGGGATGATCGCGCAGGGACCGATGGTGGCGCGACTCGAGCGCGAGTTCGCAGAAATGATCGATGTGCGCCACGTGATTGCCGTCAACAACGGCACGACGGCACTCATCGCCGCGTTGCAGATGTTCGACCTCCAACCCGGTGACGAAGTCGTGACGAGCCCATTCACCTTTGTTGCCACGCTGAACGCGATTCTCCAGTCGGGGGCGACCGCAAGATTCGCCGACATCACGATCGACGACTTCAACATGTCTGCAGAATCGACGACGGACCTGATCAACGAGCGGACGAAGGTGCTGATGCCGGTACACCTGTACGGGCAGACCGCTGCGATGCCGGAGATTTCGGCGATGGCGAACGAACACGGCCTGAGCATCGTCGAGGACGCAGCTCAGGCACACGGCGCGACGCTCGACGGAAAGCATGCGGGCACCTGGGGTGTCGGCTGCTTCTCGCTGTATGCGACAAAGAACCTGACATCCGGGGAAGGCGGCTTGATCACGACTCACGACGACGACATCGCCGACCGGCTGCGCCTGCTTCGCAACCAAGGCATGCGCGCCAGGTACCAGTATGAGATGGCGGGAAACAACTATCGAATGACCGACCTGCAGGCGGCGGTGTGCATCCCGCAGCTGTCGACCTACGACGCGAACGTGGCGACGCGCCAACGTAACGCCGACCATCTCGGTAGATCACTCGCCGACCTCGACTGGTTGAAGACGCCAGCCCAACTGCCCGGTCGCCGTCACGTATGGCACCAATACACCGTGCTGCTCGACGAAGACGCGCCGATAACGCGCGATGATCTAGCTGCACATCTCGAGCGTCAAGGTGTGGGCTCTGGCGCCTACTACCCGAAGACCGTGTACGACTACGACTGCTACCGCAACGACGACAGAGTGCGTCCGGACCCCGTCCCTGTTGCTGAGTCGGTGGCCGGCCGTTGCCTGTCGCTTCCAGTCCACCCCGGCCTCGACGAAGCACAGCTCGACACCATCACCACCGCAGTCCGATCGGCCGTCCGATGAACGCACCACTGCGGATCGGGCTCATCGGCGCCGGAACGATGGGGGCGTTGCACGCTCGCGTCATCTCGACGTCGTCCAGGACACAACTCGCGTGGGTCCACGACCGCAACCCTGCAACAGGACGCGCCATTGCCGAGCGACATGCGAGCCGATTCGCACCCGAAGTCGACCTTAGTACCGTTGACGCGGTCGTGGTCGCTGCGCCCACGCAGTTCCACCACGAGGTCGGGCTCGAGGTGATCGAGAACCGCACGCCGATGCTGATGGAGAAGCCGCTCGGCAACACGATCGACGAAGTGGACGAGTTGCTTGCTGCCGCCGAGCGTCATGACACACCGATCATGTGTGGCCTGCTCGAGCGGTTCAATCCTGCAGTCCGTACCGCATTCGAACTCAGTCGCGCTCCGTTGCACCTGCGATCCACACGGCATTCGCCCATGACCGACCGAATCCAGACCGGCGTTGGCGGCGACCTGTTGATCCACGACCTCGACCTGGCGATCCGACTCTTCGGCGAGGCACCGACAACCGCAATCGGACTCACGGATCGCACGGGAGAGTCCGACGTCGGAGTCGAGGACATCGCCGAGGCGCTCCTCCTGTTCGGCACGTACGGCGTCGGATCGCTGTCCGCGTCGAGACGTTCCCAGCGCAAGATTCGCTCGATGATGATCGCCGAAGCTGACCGTCTGATCGAGGTAGATCTGCTCCGGCAGGACATCACGATCTACCGACACGTCCTCGAGTCACCCACCGACGATGACCTCGGCTATCGGCAGCAGACGATCATCGACGTCCCAGTGCTTCGCCACCACGGCGAGCCACTCATGATGCAACTCGACCACTTCGCGAACATCGTCCAGGGGACGGTCGACCATCGGGCCGAGCGGGAGAGCATTCGCCCGCCGCACGCCGTGCTGCACTCCCTTGCGAACACGTCGCGTGCATGAGAATCCTCGTCGTCAATGCGTTCTATCCGCCGCTCACGACCGGCAGTGCGCACTTCAGCCACGATGTCGCAAGGCAATACGCGGCCTGCGGACACGACGTGATGGTCGTCACGGCCCAACCCGTCGGGACTCCGCTGACCGACGTAATCGACGGAATCCGCATTGTTCGTCTGCGGACGCGTTGGGCCCAGCCGGGCAAGGTTTCGTTCAACTATTCCATCCCCTTCGTCACACACAGGCGTGTGCTCCGTGAGATTCGCGACGCCATTCGGACTTTCCAGCCCGATGTGATCCACCAGAACGGACAGTTCTTCGACCTCACGCTGATCACCTCGGTTGCGGCATGGCGTGAACGGATTCCCCGAGTGCTCACCATTCATACGCCCCTCACCCACACCGGAACCCTCACACGCCTGGTGATCTCGGCCATCGACCGATCGGTCCTGCGCTTCTTCGTCCGGCTCGGCACCAGTCGAGTGGTCGCGGTCGATCGATACACGATGGAGATGTGCCAGCGGCGGTACCGCCCGAAGGGCGATGTGAGCTTCATTCCGGCAACGCTCGACACCACCGGCTTCGACTCGGGTGATGGTGCCCGCGTGCGAAAACTCCTCGAACTGGGAGATCGGCGCGTGATCCTCTCGTTCGGCCACGTGATCCCGATTCGTAGCAGGAAGCCGCTGATCAGAGCGATGCCCGCACTGATCGAGCGGATTCCTGACGCCATTGTCGTCGTCGTCGGCCAGGTGTACGACACTGAGTTCCTCCGAATAGCCGAGGAACTGGGGGTGAGTGACAGGGTCATTTCAGTCGGCAGAGTGCCCCATGGCGAGGTGCCGGATTTCCTGGCTGCGTCCGACCTCGAATGTCACGAACTCGACGGCCACGGCATCGGCATCACGACCTTTGAAGTGATGGCCGCCGGCGTTCCGGTCGTTGCAGCAGCTCCGAGCGACACGTTCCCCGGAATTGACCTCGGCTTCTGGCCCGCCCTTCGTCTCAGCGGCGACGCTTCCCCGGATGCGCTCGCGAGACGAATCGCCGACGTCCTCGATTCGAACGAGGGCGAGGTGTCAGAGATGGTGGCGCAGCAGCGCGACTTCGTCGAAAGGAATTTTTCGGTCGACGTCGTCGCTCAGAGGTACCTCGACGTGTTCGACGAACTCACGACCGTCCCGACACCGAACTGAGTTCCGCCTACGCTGTCGCCCGTGCGAGTGACGAACGGCGACGCCAACGACAACCGAATCCACCCAACCGCGATCATCGGCGGCGACGTGGTGCTCGGTGCCGGAAACGTGATCGGTCCGTACACCGTCATCATGGGTCCATGCACGATCGGTGATGCGAACTGGATCGGACCGCATGTCTGCATCGGTGCCCCGCCCGAGATGCGGGGGGGACAGCATCCAGCCGGATGGGCCGGAGATCACGGCTCGGGACCCATCGCGATAGGCGACCGCAACGTAGTGCGTGAGTTCACCTCCATCCAGGCTCCGACTACTGGTTTCACCCGCCTCGGCGACGACTGCTACCTGATGGACAAGGTACACATTCCCCACGACTGCACCGTCGAGGATCGTGTGACGATCAGCTGCAATGTGATGATGGGCGGTCACACCCATCTCGGAGCCGGTTCGAACATTGGCCTCAGCTCAGTCATCCACCAGCGCATCGCCATCGGTCGCGGGGCAATGATCGGAATGGGCTCGGTGATCACCAAACACATTCCTCCGTTTGCTCTCGCCTTCGGATCGCCGGCCCGTGTACGCGGTGCCAACATCGTGGGATTGACAAGGTCCGGATTCGACGACGCAACAGGCGCCGACATCGGCGCGGCCCTCAATGCCGGTGACGACCTCGGCGACCTGCTGCCGACTGAATCGGCTGCCTTCGCCCAGGCCGTGCTCGCAGTTCAGCACTGAGCGCCCCGGGTCGCTGTCGGGAGAAGCGTAGAATCGGAATCCGTATGCCTACAGCGTTTGTCACCGGGATCACTGGCCAGGATGGTCAGCATTTGGCTGAGTTTCTGCATTCGCAGGGCTATCACGTGTTCGGGATGGTGAAGGGTCAGAACAATCCTCGGGTGGAGGCGTTGCAGCACGAGATGCCGTTCATCGAGTTGGTGTCGGGTGATCTCGCGGATTTGCCGTCGATCGTGTCGGC
>JANPKU010000040.1:0-61293 GCA_031426215.1 Actinomycetes bacterium | reverse complement strand
GGGCTCTACACGACCGCAGAGGACGCGGAGGCACTCGTCGTTCGCCAGAAGGATCTCACCGACGGCGCAACCCCGTCCGCCAACTCCACGGCGGCGATCGCGCTGTTCCGCCTGGCCGCGCTCACCGGAGAACAGCGCTATGCGAACCAAGCCGACCGGATACTGCAGCTGCTGGCGGCTGCGGTCGACAAGTCGCCCGGGCAGCACTCGAATGCGATGGTGGCCACCGACCTGCGCCGTAGAGGTCTCACCGAGGTGGTCATCGTGGGTGATCGACCGGATCTCGTACGCCTTGCGCAATCGGTGTGGCGACCCGACACGGTGCTTGCGTGGGGTGAGCCCTACGACTCGCCGCTCTGGAGTGAGCGGGCCGAAGGGTTCGGCTATGTCTGCCGGAACTACTCGTGCGAGTTGCCCCAGGACACGTTGCAGGGTTTCGCAGAGAAGCTGACCGGTCGCAAGGTGACCATCACCAGCGACACGATCGTGACCGAACCACCCGAGGCGCCGTAACGAGACGACACGGGTCTGACCCGTGTTGTCTCACCAACGTCCGTGGTGGATGATCTGGCGCGATTGACGGCGGCCCCGACCTGCGCTGCGACCCGAACCCGAGCCCGGATCCCCGAGCGAGAGGCCTTCGGCCGGATGCCCGAGCGCGATCGCGCCGAGCAGCTCGAGACCTGCGGGAATTCCGAGCTCGTTTCTGAGCTCACGCTCGCCGCGGAACACCCCGAAGAAGAGCGCTCCGAGACCTACGTCCTCGGCACCCAGCAGCAGCGTCATGACCGACATCGAGGTGTCGATGGTCCAGTACGGCACGGGCCATGCCGCCGAACCAGCGCCGAGACCCGTCTGGGCCTTGTCGGGCTCGGCGTACCGATCGACGTACGCCTTCGAGTCGGCGAGCGGTAGAGCGATCACGGGCGCGGTCAGCAAGTGCTGCCACCTGAAGGAATCGCGCCGGACCGCTGGCAGCGTGGCGTCCCAGAACACCGCCGTCTCCGCACCTTCGAGTACCACGAGATGCCAGCCCTGGGTCTTGCCGGCGCTCGGCGCCCGCGAGGCCAGGTCGACCAGTCCATCGAGCACACCCGGCGCGATCGGCCGGCCGTCGAACGCTCGGGTCATCCGACGATTGCGGACGACCTCGGCGAACTCGGTCATGTCATCGCCGCGGTGGCGCCAGGCTCAGCGCTTCCCGAGCTTGAGCAGATCTTCGGCCATCGTCCAGCCGTACACCACCATCGCTCCACCCTTGGCGACCGGCACGGACCGGAACATCGCCACGACGTCGGCGTCGAGTTTGTCGGGCTTCGACGAGTCGTGATCGAGGAAGCCGTCGGCGCTGCCGGTGGCGGCGATGAACGAGTTCGCGTCGTACTTTGCGTCGACACCGAATCGCTTCGCGAGACGGCGGCCCCATGCCCGCTCCTCGCCGACTGCGTTGGAACCCGGCGATGGCGTGACCTCGCGCAGATCCTTGAACGCTTCGAGGCCGTCGGCGTTGACGAACCGACAACCGACCACGACGTCTTCGTCGGGGAACGCCATCAGGGCCCGGTGATATGCCTCGCCGATCAGGCCGCGCAGCACCTGGTCTCGCTTGGACGAGCGCTTCACCGACATCAGACCAATCAGGACACACGGGGTGCCACCGATACGTTCGAGCGTCGAGAACGTGAATCCGTGCAACGCGCCGCCGAATCGGGCGGTGGTGATCAGGACCCAGTCCTCTTTCGCCTTGGAGAGCTGCCCAGCGCTGAACGCTTCTTCCATCGACGCAAGTTCGTCGAGGTCGGAATCGGTCAGGGCCGCAGCGTCGTTGGTCGAAACGTCCAGTGCCATTCGGAGCATTCTACAGCAGCACGGCCTCATGCCCGAAGGCCATGCGAAGTTCGCCCACGGAACGGTCGAGATCGACCCTGAACTCGTCGGCCAGCTTGAGCACCTTTCCCTGGCCGATGTCGACCATCACGACCGAGTCGCCGGGGTGCTCGCGCAGGATCCGCTTCAACCGTTGGATCTTGAGTTCGTCGAGCGCAGCGGACGGCAGCCGGAGCCGCAACGGCGCCGCCGGGCCGTTGCTGAGGCCCGACAGCACGGTGACGGTCTGGCCGATCACCCCGAACCGCGACTCGTCACGACGGTCGAGGCGCCCCTTGACTGCCACGATCAGGTCGTCTTCGAGCTTGTGGCCCTGTTCCGCGAGGGTTCGCGGGAAGATCGTGACCTCGATGGATGCGTCGAGATCCTCCAACAGGAACACCGCCATCTGGTCGCCCTTCTTCGTGAACTTCCGCGCCAGGTTCGTGATGACCCCGCCGACCACGACGTTGGCACCGTCATCCATCGTCTGCAGGTCGAGTACCGACTGCTCGACCTTGCGCCGCAAGGCCGCCTCGACGCCGAACAGCGGATGGTCGGACACGTACAGTCCGAGCATCTCCTTCTCGTAACGCAACTGTTCGGTCTTGTCGAAGACCAGATCGGGTATCTCGGTGCGCTCGGAGAACGGGTCACCCGATCCGCCGTCCGACGCAGATGCGCTGTCGTCGGCGCCCCAGTCGCCGAACAGGCTCATCACGCCCTTCTCGCGCTCGCGGCGACGCTTGACGGTGGTGTCGATGATGTGTTCGAAGACGGTGAGCAATCCACGGCGAGTGTGTCCCAACGTGTCGAACGCTCCCCCCTTGATCAGCGACTCGATCGTGCGCTTGTTCAGCACCGGTTCGGGAACCCGCTCGGCGAAGTCGTGGAAACTGGTGAACTGGCCGTTCTCCACACGTTCGGCGATCAACAACTCGACCAGCGCCTCACCGACATTGCGCACCGCCGAGAGTCCGAACGTGATCGCCCCGGGGCTGCCGACGGTCAGTGTGACGCCGGGCGGGACCTCGTCGGGCCCCAACGCGCCGAAGTTCGACATCGACCGGTTGACATCGGGGGGGAGCACCTTGATGCCCATCGACCGACAGTCGGCGAGGTAGGTCGCAGCTTTGTCGAGGTTGCTCTTGACGCTCGTGAGCAACGACGCGACGTACTCGACGGGATAGTGCGCCTTCAGGTAGGCGGTCTGATAGGTGACGAGGCCGTAGCCGAACGTGTGGCTCTTGTTGAACGCGTAGTCGGCGAACTTCTCGATGATGTCGAACAGCTGTGGACCGAGGGCCTTGCCGTAACCCGTGCGCTCGACGCCGGCCTCGAACGCGTTGCGTTCCTTCGCCATCAACTCCCGGATCTTCTTCCCACAGTTGTGGACCAGGAAGTCCTCGACAACCGCGTAGGGCCGGTCAGCGTTGGCCATTCGGAAGTCGAAGCACTCGACGTCCCGGGTGTATTCGATCGATGCAACCGTGTCCCACAGCAGATCGCCGGTGCGGAGATCCTCGAGCCGCTCCGAATACAGCAGACCGTCGAGCGTGTTGCGGTGCACGAGTCGCGTGGTGAACAACCCACCACCGTCGATCCCAAGTGACCGCTTCGATCGGCCGGTGACGGTGCGACGGCGTTCGAGTTCGGACCGAACGAACGCCGTGGGGATGCCGATGTTCGTGGCGCTGGACCCCGTCGTGTTCGCCCACTCGTGCAGCCAGCGCTGCACCTTGGCGTACTTGATGGTCGTCAGATGCGGTTCGACAATGCGAGCGAACGCCTTCGCCTGGCCTTTGTCAGCAATCGACAAGGTCCAGTGACGTCCATGGCCGGCAATGTCACGATGATGCAGGTTCGAGACGACGCCGAACCGCAGCAGCATTCTCTTGATCGCCTGGCAGACCTGCACGCTCTTCGAACCGAAATGGCACCCGGCCTCATCCGCCCACCCGTCTGCACAGAAGTACAGACCGATGAATCGCTCGACCTTGTCCCGAGGCGCGTTGACGATTCGATCGGAGATGCGCTTGTCACCAGCCTTTGCGAAGCCGCCGATCAGCGGGCCCAGTGAGCGGAGTTCTTCTCTCGCCAGCCGGAGCTGAGTCACCGACCCACTCATCGAAGTGCGGTGATGCTCGCGTCCGAAATTGTCGGCGTAGGCCTGCCGGAACGTGTCGAGCAGCTCCCAATCGGTGTTGCAGAAGTGTCCGGCATTGCCGAGCCGCCCGTCCGGATCCGGCGTGTACCCCTCGGAGATCAGCAGCGCCGCCAACTCGACTTCGTGCCAGGAGAGTCTCGCGCCGCCGTTCGTGAGCGTTCGTCCCGCCACACCGATGAGGTCACCTGGCCGGATGTCGCGAAGTTCGACCCACCGGTCATCGATCAGGAACGGATGCTCGCCCGTCGCTTCGATCGTGTGGCCGGTGCGGGTGGTGATTCGAAACACCGGTTTCACTCCGACTGACCACACGTCTTCCACCACTTCGTACCGCGAGTTAGACGATCGGGTGTCGATCGTCTGGACGTGGCGATCGCTCATCGACATGAGCTTCTCGATCGGCACGTAGCCACGCGACTTCGTCAGGATCCGTGAGCCGGCCGGAAGACAGGCCTTCCGAAGGTTGTCCGCCTCGGCCAGCGAGTAGCCGGCGAACTTCTGAGCGACGCGCATCACGCTCTCCTGATAGATCATCAGGCCGTAGGTGTCGCCGAGCACCTCCTTCGCATCCTCGTGGAAGTACTCGACCGGCTTGCGCTCGTTCTTCCGGTCGGCGTAGTCGTAGTGCATGTTGACGCTCATCGGGCCGGGCCGATACAGGGCGAGCACAGCGGACACGTCCTCGAAGCTGTTCGGAGCCATCGCCTTGAGCAGCTGGCGCATCGGCGGCGACTCCAGCTGGAACACCCCGATCGTCTCGCCCCTCGACAACAGGTCGAACGTGGCGCGGTCGTCGAGCGAGATCTCCTCGACCACGAAGTTCGGATCACGCTGGGCCCGGATCATCGCCTCGGTGTCGGTGATCACGTCGAGGTTGCGCAGCCCGAGGAAGTCCATCTTCAACAAGCCGAGGTCTTCGACACCGTGCATTTCGTACTGGGTGACCACGGGGGCATCCGCGGGGTTCTGACCCGACTCGGGCTTGCGTTGGATCGGGACGTAGTCGGTGACCGGGTCCTTCGTGATCACCACCGCAGCAGCGTGGATGCCATCAGAACGCTTCAATCCCTCGAGGCCCCTTGCGACGTCGATCACCTTCTTCAGGTCGGCATCGGTGTCGTACATCGCACGCAGGTCGGCAGCAGCCTTGTAACCGTCCGCGTACTTCGGGTTCGGCTCGAAGCAGTACTTGAGCGGCGTGTCACGGCCCATCACCATCGGCGGCATCGCCTTGGCCAGCTTGTCGCCGACGCCGTACGGATAGCCGAGCACGCGAGCCGCGTCGCGCACGGCATTGCGGGCCTTGATCGTTCCGAAGGTGATGATCTGCGCCACGTGGTCTCGTCCGTAGCGCTCGGCGGCATAGCGGATCATCTCGTCGCGGTATCGCGAGTCGAAGTCCATGTCGATGTCGGGCATCGACACCCGGCTCGGATTGAGAAACCGTTCGAACAGCAGGTCGTACTTGATCGGATCGAGGTCGGTGATCCACAAGCAGTACGCCACCGCGCAACCCGCTGCAGACCCACGACCTGGCCCCACACGGATCTTTGCGTCGCGAGCGTGCTTGATGAGATCCCAGGTGATCAGGAAGTACGACGCGAACCCCATGTCGTTGATGACCTTGAGTTCGTAGCTGAGCCGCTCGACCGCATCGTTGGGGATCTGCTCACCCCAACGCTTCTTCGCGCCCTCCCACGTGAGGTGCTCGAGGTACGACGCGTCATCGAACCCCTCCGGCACCGGGAAGTTCGGCAACAACGGTTTGCCGAACTCGATCTGGAGGTCGGCCCGTTCGGCCACCCACAGCGTGTTGTCGCAGGCAGAGGGCACCTCACGGAACAGATACCGCATCTCCGCAGCGGACTTCAGGTAGTGCTCGCTGCCCTCGAACTTGAACCGCTTGGCGTCGGACAGCAAGGCACCGGTCTGCACGCACAGCAGCGCGTCGTGCGCCTCGTGGTCTTCCTGGTGCGTGTAGTGGCTGTCGTTCGTTGCCAGCAGCGGCGCGCCGATCTTCTTCGCGATCTCGATCAACTTCGGGTTCGTCTCGCGCTGCGCCGGAAGTCCGTGGTCCTGCAACTCGACGAACAGATTGTCACGCCCGAAGATGTCCTGCAGCCGTGCCGCCTTCTCGATCGCACCCTTCTCGTCGCCGTTCAGCAACGACTGCAACACGTGGCCGCCGAGGCAGCCGGTGGTGGCGATCAGGCCGTGGTGGTACTTCTCGAGCAGCTCCCAGTCCATGCGGGGCTTGTAGTAGTAGCCCTCCATGAACGCCAGGCTCGACAACTGGATCAGGTTCTTGTAGCCGGTCTGGTTCTCGGCCAACAGCGTCAGGTGGTAATAGAGCTTCTTGCCGCCCTCGGTGTCGCCACCCGAGTCGTCGACACGTCCACGGCGAGTCGGGCGCTCGCTTCGGTGATCATGAGCCATGTAGGCCTCGGTGCCGATGATCGGTTTGATCCCCTGCTTGTTGCACTCCTTGTAGAAGTCCAACGTGCCGTACATGTTGCCGTGATCGGTCATCCCGAGCGCCGGCATCCCATCCGCAACCGCTTTGGCCACCAACTCGTCCAACCGCGCCGCCCCGTCCAACATCGAGAACTCGGTATGGACATGGAGGTGGGTGAAGGAATCGGACACGGCTCTGCTCTGGAATTACTCGGTTGTTGTTTGCGTCACCATAGTCGCGCTGCTCCTGTACCGCTCACGGGTCCGGTCACCGGTGGCCGCTGGGGCGTGCGGCCTGGCGGCCGGCCCCATCACCCACCGGCGCCACCCGTTCGCTGTCACGCCCTGCGCGCTTCTGGCGACGATTTACAGGTAGGTGCCGGAGCGGTTCGGGCCCGATTCCGGGTTTGGCTGGGGCTGGCCGCCGGGGAGCTGGCGCATTTCCTGGAGCTGACGTTGCGCGGCGAACTGCTGGGCCATCAGGCTGGCCTGGATGCCGTGGAACAGGCCTTCGAGCCAGCCGACCAACTGAGCTTTTGCGATACGAAGTTCGGAATCGCTCGGGATCTCACCGTCGTCGAACGGCAACGCCAACGTGTGCAACTCCTCCTGCAGGTCGGGCGACAGCGCCCCGGAGAGTTCCACCAGCGAACGCTCGTAGATCTCCGCGAGACGCTCACGAGACGCCTCGTCGAGGGGCGCGGCCCGCACTTCCTCGAGCAGCTGCTTCACCATCGACCCGATCCGCATCACCTTGGCCGGCGAGGTCACCGACTCCACCTCGGAGACCTCGGCCGCACCCAGGTTGTCGACGACGGGAAGCGCTGCCCCTTCGGTGACCTCATCGGGTTGCAACGGCTCCTGGGTGTCGGACATGGCTCTCTTTCTATCGACGCTCACGCCAACGCGCCGACGAGCGGCACGTTGACCTCGGCCGACGTCAACGAACCATGACGGCACACCAGCGAGAACGGACCCGAATCCGCTGGATCGTGGAAGCTCACCGGCTCGCGAGCGACCAGCGCGACGTCGCCCAGCCGGGAACGCACCGCCGGCGCCATCGCCGAGCCGAACCACTGCTCGTCGAGCATCTGGTCCTTCGTGGCCACCCAAGCGAGGTGACCAACCTCCTCGCCCGCTGCGATGGCCAGGTCGTCGACGGCACCCCTGACGGCGTGCAGCCACCGGAATCGTCCCTCACCCGACTGCAACGTGACTGCCGCCAGCAACTCCGCCGACGGTGTCACTAAGCGATCGCCCACGTGCACCTGTCCGTGGTCCGCCGTCACGAGGACAGCCGTACCCGACGGCAGTGCCTCCAACAGATCACCGACCAGCCGATCGGCAGATCGCAGCTCGGCCTCGTAGAACGCTCCGAACCCGCGCTCGTGGGCGATCTTGTCGATTCCCCCGTAGTAGCAGTAGACGAACCGCTCCCCCGCCTCGACCTCCAGGGCGGCCTGCACGGCGATCGACGACGCCGCCCGCCATCCCACCGGATCAGACCCGCGCAGATGCGCCTCGGAGAATGCCGACCCCTGCAACTCCGCAACGCTCACGACCGGCACCGTTCGGCCGAGGAACGGCTCGAACGGTTGCACATCTCTCGGCGGATGAGAACGCCGCACCGCCTGATCACCCACGCACCACCGGAGCACGTTCATGACGTCGCCGCCGACCACCATTCGGTACCCCACCAGGCCGTGCTCGGCCGGGGTCAGACCAGTGGTGATCGAGGTCAACGCCGTCGCCGTCGTCGTCGGGGCAACCGTGTGAATCGAACCACCGACCATCGAGGCAACCGTCGGCATCAGTTCCCGGTGCACCTGGAGTTGGTCCCAACCGAGACCATCGAGCACCATCACCACCACCGCGCTGGCAGAACGCACCACCTCGGGCATCCAACTCGGAAGACCCGTCTCCCACGAGGCCGGGCCGAGCAGTGCAGGAACGATGCCACGCACATTGGCCCCGCCGTAGTCCGGAATGATCGGGCCGTCCGCGCCGGCACTCATCGTCACCGGAGCAGTCCACCACGTCGACCGACCATTCGACAAGCACTGGCACCAGAAGCTGAGCGAACGCGACCGACTGAGTAACGTCGTCATGTGCGCATCTCGACCCGCGGAGACTATGCCTGCCGTGCCCTGCTGTCGCTGGCGCTGCATGTCGACCAGAGCGGATCTGGGCCCACCTCCGTGCGCGACATCGCCGAACGCACCGCACTCCCGCAGCCCTACCTCGAACAGATCTTGCTCGCACTGAAAGGCGCCGGCCTCGTGAAGTCGAAGCGCGGCGTCGGGGGCGGCTACATCCTCGCTCGCGATCCTTCCGAGATCCGCCTGTCCGAAATCGTGTCGGCCGTCGACGGTCCCATCACCCTCGGCGACTTCGGCCAACCGCACCAAGACGGCGCCTGCGACCACGAAGGCCAATGCGTCCTGCTCGGCATCTGGAACCAGGCCGGCGACCACATGCGCACCTACCTCGAAGGCTTCACCCTCGCCGGCATCGCAGCGATCGCCCGCGGCGACGCCCCCTGGCCGTGATGTTCTGTTTCGGCCTCACTGAACGTCGGTGGAACACTCTTCAGGTCGGCCGAACTCCGGCTCGTCGCTGGCGCTTCCCTCGCCGGCGCACCCTGGACTGACGCCCTGGCATGAGCCTTGTGATCGATTAGACCTCGGCTGCGTCGAGCCAGGATTGGAGATCGGCGGCCAGGGGGCTGGTGAACGTGACCCGCTCACCCGTGCCTGGATGGTCGAACGCCAGCTCGGCAGCATGCAGGAAGGGGCGAGTCAACCCGAGCGTAGGACGCCGTTGGCTGTAGGTCGGATCACCCACGAGTGGGTGGTTGATCGAGGCGAGGTGCACTCGGATCTGATGCGTGCGCCCCGTCTCGAGTCGACATTCCAACCTCGACACGAGTGCCGGGCTGCTGTAGGTCCCCACCACTCGGTAGTCGGTGCGTGCGGGGCGGCCTCCGGCCACGACCGCCATCTTCAGCGGATCACCACGATCACGACCGATCGGCGCGTCGATGATGCCGTGCGGCGCATCAGGAACACCCCAGACCACCGAGTCGTATCGGCGCGTTGCACTGTGATCGGCGAACTGTTCGATCAAGGCTTCGGCGGCAGCGTCGGTGCGCGCCACCACCAGCAAGCCGGAACTCCCGGCATCGAGGCGATGGACGATGCCAGGACGGATCGGATCGCCCCCGACTCCCTCGAGTTCCGGGTACCGGGCCAACAGCCCGCTGACCAGCGTGCCGTCCATGTTGCCGGCTCCGGGATGGACGACGAGCCCGGCCGGCTTGTCGACCACGATCACGGCGTCGTCTTCGTACACCACCCCGAACTCCACCGCAGCGTCAGCAGACGGCATCGGTGCCTCGGGAATCGCACTCGGATCGACCTCGACGGTCTGGCCTTCCTGCAGTCGCACCTTGCCCGACGCTGCAGGCTCACCGTCCACTCGGACGCCCCCGGCGGCAATGGTCGCCGCCGCCTCCGCACGGCTGAGGTCGCCGATCAGCGCCACGATGCGGTCCAGCCGCTCGCCCGCCAACGCTGACGGCACGGATTCGTTGATCATCCGACGCCCCCATTCGCGCTGCCCTCGAGCTCGTCGACATCAGTCATGTCGGCTTCGTCGTGTCGGTGAGCTCGCGCACTCAGGATGCTGTTGAGGATCAACAGCCCGGCACCGATGTTGACCGCCATGTCCGCGACATTGAAGATCGGGAACCACTGGAAATCGATGAAGTCGACCACGGCTCCCTGCAGGAAACCGTCATCGCTCCGGAACAACCGATCGATGAGGTTGCCGGCTGCACCACCGATCAAGAGGCCCATACCGGCGACGCTCATTCGACTCGCCTCGGTTCGCAGCGACACCAGCAGGTACACGATGACGAGCGTGGCGAAGACGCCGATGACCGGACCGAAACCTTGACCCTGACCGAAGGCCATGCCGTTGTTGAAGGCAAGGTTGAACCGGAGCGTCCAGAACAGGTCGATCACACGGTCGGTGCCGAGGGAGCTCACCGCCCAGTGCTTGGTCAGCTGGTCGACGATGACCACCCCGATCGCAATCACCACAGGGCCCTGCCACGCGCGGACAGCGGGCAGAGCTCGCATCGATCAGCGCGGGCCGATGCCGCTGACCTTCTCAGCTGCGAGGACGGTGGTCTCGGGGATCGCTTCGAGGCGCTCACGCTGGATCGGCTGACCGGACACCTCGGAGTAGCCGTAGGTGCCCTCTTCGATCCGGGCGAGCGCGGCGTCGATCTCGAGGATGGTTTGACGGGCCTGGGTCGAGATCACTCGATCGAGGTCGCGCTGCACCACCATGGTGTCGCCCTCACCGCCTTCGTCGTCGAACTGCACGTCGCCCATCTCGCCGTCTTCGATGATGCTCGTCGCTTCGTCTTCGAGTCTGGTCGCTCGGGCCAGCTCGGCGGCGCGGCGAGCGATCAACTCGTCGCGTTGATCCTTCAGGAACTTGACGTCGAAGTCCTTCGTGTAGGCGATGCCGTCCTTGGTGTGGCCCCGGGGTGGAGGAATCTCGACCCGCTCGAACTTCGCGTTCGACAGCAGCGATGGTGTCAGGCTGGTCGCACCCGGCTGCCTCGGCTTGCGCTGCGCCGGGGGTGTGGTCGCCGGCAGCTTCTTCGCTGCAGGCGTGCTGGCTCGGGCGGGTGCTTTCGCCGGAGCCGACCGTGCGGGAACCTTGGCGACTGGTGTCTTGTTGGTGGGAGTTTTCTTCACTGCAGCTTTCTTCGGAGGAGTCGTCTTGACAGGATCCTGCTTCGCGACCGGAGCCTTCTTGGCGGCAACCTTCTTTGCCGGAGTCTTCTTTGCCGGAGCTTTCTTTGCCGGAGGCTGCTTCTTTGCCGGAGCCTTCTTGGCAGGAGCCTGCTTCACAGCCGGAGCCTTCTTCGCTGGAGCTTTCTTCGCGGCAGCCTTCTTGGCCGTGGCACTGGTTGCAGAACTGGTCTTTTTCGATGCGGCCATGAGCGCTCCTCTGGTCGGTGTGAGCGCCGGACTCTACCGGATCCTCGCCCGGAACATGTCGACGATCAACCCGCGATCGTGACGGTGATGATCGGATCGGCGCCTGCGTCGGACGCCACCCGTTCGGTGCGCACCGACGTCGCCAACGTCTCGCGAGCGATCAAGCTGCGATGCGTCTCGATCGCATCGATCCACAGATCTGCTGCGGCGACAACCAGATCGATGCGGTCGGAGACGTCGAGATCGGCGTCGCGCCGGGCCTGTTGGACGAGTCGCACCAGATCTCGTGCCCGGCCCTCGGCCTCGAGCTCGTCGTTCACCTCGACGTCGAGGGCGATCACACCGGGGTGGGAACCGAGACCTGCGCTTGCCTGGTCGCCCGAGGCGACCAGTTCGAGCGAGTACTCACCGGGCTCGAGGGTGACGCCGCCGACCGTGACGACGTCACCGTCGGCGCTCCAGTCGCCGCTCTTGTGCGCCTTGATGACCTGTTGGACGTCCTTGCCGAGTCGCGGGCCGAGCCTGGCCGGCACGAGCTGCAGTCGCTCGGTGGCCACCGACGCCACGTCGGTGGTCAGATCGACACGCCGCACGTTGACCTCGTCGGCGATCACATCGACGAAGTCGGCCAGGCGATCGGCATCGGGGGCCGCCACCGTGACACTGTTGAGTGGGAGACGGACTCGCCGGTGATGTGCCTTTCGCACCGAGAGCGTGGCCGAGCAGACGTCACGGACGAGGTCCATCGTGTCGACGAGGTCGTCATCTGCGGGCAGTTCGTCGAGTTCCGGCCAGTCGGTCAGGTGCACACTCGAGGCCCCGTCCGACGCATGCAGCCCGCCATAGATCTCCTCGGACAGCAATGGCAGCAGCGGTGCCGACACCCGGGCGAGCACCGACAACACGGTGTGCATCGTATCGATGGCATCGTGATCGCCGGACCAGAAGCGATCACGGCTGCGTCGCACGTACCAGTTCGTGAGCACGTCGAGGTGATCGCGCACGATCTGGCACGCCCCGAAGAGGTCGTAGGAGTCGAGCGCCTCTGTCATGTCGGCGAC
Organism: Actinomycetes bacterium; assembly: GCA_031426215.1. Lineage (GTDB taxonomy): Bacteria > Actinomycetota > Acidimicrobiia > Acidimicrobiales > Ilumatobacteraceae > Sva-07. The sequence goes on along the minus strand of JANPKU010000040.1, from coordinate 48,727 downwards.
GAGCGCTCGCGTCTTGGCGAGGATGTACCGGTCAATCACGTTGGGTGAATCCGTGCGGACGACACCCTGGTAGTCGGCCGCGTTCGCGTACAGCGCCAGGAAGTACCACGAGTTCCACAGCGGCAACAGAACGTGACGCACCGTGTCACGCATGCCCTCCTCGGTGACCATCCCGTCACCGCCGCGCAGGATCGACGACGACAGCAGGTGCCACCGCATGGCATCGGCGCCGTGGGTGTCGAACATCTCCCGCGGGTCCGGGTAGTTGTTCAGACTCTTGGACATCTTGCGCCCGTCGTCGCCGAGCACGTTGCCGTGGCTGACGCAGTTGTCGAATGCGGGTCGATCGAACAGTGCCGTCGCGAGCACGTGCAGCGTGTAGAACCAGCCTCGGGTCTGACCGATGTACTCCACGATGAAATCGCCCGGGTAGTGGTGCTCGAACCACTCCTGATTCTCGAACGGATAGTGCACCTGGGCGAACGGCATCGACCCCGACTCGAACCAGCAGTCGAGCACTTCGGGCACGCGCCGCATCATCGAGGCGCCCGTGGGATCGTCGGGATTCGGCCGCACCAGGTGATCGACCTCGGGTCGGTGCAGATCGGTGACCGTGACGCCGAAGTCGGCTTCGAGCTCGGCGATGGATCCGTAGACGTCGATCCGCGGGTACGTGGGATCGTCGGATTGCCAGACCGGGATCGGGGATCCCCAGAAACGGTTCCGGCTGATCGACCAGTCACGGGCGTTCTCGAGCCACTTGCCGAAGCTGCCGTCCTTGATGTGGGCCGGCTGCCAGGTGATCTGCTGGTTCAGTTCGACCATGCGGTCGCGAATGGCGGTCACCTCGACGAACCACGACGAGATCGCCCGGTACACGAGTGGCTGCGAACAGCGCCAGCAGTGCGGATACGGATGGTCATAGGTGGCGTGGCGGACGACGACGCCACGCTCCTTGAGTTCACGGATGATCATGGGGTTGGCGTCGAACACGTGGGTGCCCGCCCAGTCGGTGACCTCCGCGGTGTAGCGGCCGTGTTCGTCCATCGGGCAGATCGTGGGGATCCCGGCCGCATTGGCGACGATCTGGTCGTCCTCACCGAAGCCCGGCGCGAGGTGAACGACGCCGGTGCCGTCTTCGATCGACACGAAATCGGCGGCGAGAACTTGGAACGCATTCGCCGTCTCGGAGAAGTAGTCGAACAACGGCGTGTAACGGCGGCCGACGAGCTCGCTGCCCTTCATCACCGACACCGTGGTCGCCTCGCCCAGTTCGGCGGCGTAGGTGGCCAAGAGAGCTTCTGCGAGGACGTAGCGAGCGCCGGCCAGTTCGACGACGACGTAGTCGATGTCGGCACCGACGGCGAGCGCGAGATTCGACGGCAGCGTCCACGGCGTGGTGGTCCATGCGAGGATCCGCTCGCCGGTCTCGAGCTCGAACCCGACGGTCAGCGCCGGATCCTGACGGTCTCGATAGACGTCGTCCATGCGGGTCTCGGTGTTCGACAGTGGCGTCTCACAACGCCAGCAATAGGCGATGACGCGGAATCCCTCGTAGATCAACCCTTTGTCCCAGAGGGTTTTGAACGCCCACATGACACTCTCCATGTAGGAGAGGTCGAGGGTCTTGTAGTCGTTGTCGAAGTCGACCCAACGGGCTTGGCGGGTGACGTAGGCACGCCAATCGTCGGTGAACTGCAACACACTGGTTCGACAGACGTCGTTGAACTTGTCGATGCCGAACTCGGTGATGGCAGGGTGACCGGAGATCCCGAGTTCCTGTTCCGCTTTCACTTCCGCCGGCAACCCGTGGCAGTCCCAGCCGAAGCGCCGCTCGACGCGACGTCCACGCATGGTCTGATACCGCGGGATGGCGTCTTTGACGTAGCCCGTCAGGAGGTGCCCATAGTGGGGCAACCCGTTCGCGAACGGCGGACCGTCGTAGAAGACGAACTCGTTCGAGCCGTGCTCACCAGCATCACGCTGATCGATCGACGCCTGAAACGTGCCGTCTTTGCGCCAGCGGGCGAGGATGTCCTCCTCGAGTCGCGGGAAATTCGGCCGGGGATCGACGTCTGGGTAGGCCACGAGCCGATACTACCGACGAGGTGTCGACGCCGGACCGGGAGTACCCGTGTCGACGACTGGGGCGACGGCTCAGCGGCGGTCGTCGTCGAACGAGAACCGGAAGTCGTCCTCGGCACGCTCGTCGCCGTCGACGATGACCTTCGCCATGGCCTGCGTGGGTTCGTCGTCGACGTCACCCCACGGACTGCTGGTGTCTGCGACCGGATCCTCGTCCGCGATCCCGGTGACGATGTGGAGTTCGTCGTCGACCTCTGTTGATTCACCAGCTCTGTCACCGGCATCAGCGGTGTCGCCGACGGCGTCGTCGTCGATCACCGACGAGGAGGATTCGTCATCGGACGCAGACAGCAGCGGCCCTCGGGCTTCGCCGAGTCCACCGGGAATGCGCTCGGAGATGTCGACCAAGGAAGTGGCGGCCTCGCGAAGCCGGCTGCGCTGCTCGGTGAGGAACAACTCGAGCTGCTCGACGTCGGACTCGAGGAAATCGCGGCGAGCCTTGAGGGCGTCGACCTCGCTGGAAATCGCCAGACGTTCGGTCTCACCGACCCGTCTCGCATCACCTCGCGCTTCGTCCATCAATTGGGCGGCCATCTCACGAGTGGAATCGAGGGTGTTGGCAGCTTCGTCGTTCGCCGCGGCGACGATCCTCGCCGCCTGTCCTCGGGCTTCGGCAACCGTGGTGTCGGCAGTGCGCTGAGCGAGCAACAGCGTCCGGCTGATCGTGTCGGCTTCGTCCGCCGAAGCCTCGACCGTCGTTGCAGACGCTGGGGCGGCAGGTGCGCCTGCACCGGATACCTCCTGCAGTCGGGCAACGGCCGCTCTGGCCCGAGCCTCCATGGCGGTCGACTGGTTCTGGGCGCGCTCGAGTTCGTCGGCGACGTCGTTCAAGAACAACTTGATCTCGTCGGGGTCGGCGCCCTTGCGAACGATCTTGAACTCTGCGCTCCGCACCCGCTGGGGACTCATCTCCATGGCTTGCTCCTGTGTGGTCAGTCGTCGTATTCGTCGTAGCGCGGTGGGCGCTGCGACGGCGGCTTGAGGAGATAGACGCCCGTGGCCACTTTCTCCATCGACCCGTCGAGCGCGTAGCAGATACCGCTCGCGAAGTCGATCAGGCGGCGAGCGACCTCGCGTTCGGTGCCTTCGATGTTCATGATGACCGGCTGGCCCTCTTTGAACTTGTCGGCGACCTCTTGGGCCTGGTCGAACCGTCGCGGTCTGACGGTGTGGGGTTCCATGGATCCTCCCGGAACGCTGCGCAGGTTGGGTTGCGGTGTCTGACTCGGCCTGACCTGGACGCCGGAGTCGTCTGTGCGGCCGTTGGCAGCCCGCCGCGACGGCGAGGCATCGAAGTCCTTCGACGGGAAACTGGGCCGGGCCGACACCGTGCGAACGGTCGGTTCGGCTTCGGGTTCCCACCCGCGTTGGGGCCCACCGTTACCGACGCCCGATGGGCGCGTCTCGACGTCACGTGTGCCACGACTCGAACGCGGCGGCGGATCCGCTTCGTCGTAGTCGTCGTAATCGTCGTACGCATCGTCGGGACCGAGACCCAGGTAGTCCATGGTCCGTTTCCAGAGTGACATGCATTCCTCCTGCTGGGCCGCAGGCTAGCCCAGCAGCGCGCGTCCGAGGTGGACGGCGACCAGGCCGTCGTCAGCGCGAGCGCTCACCGAACAACGCGGTACCCACACGAATCTCGGTGCTGCCCTCCTGCACGGCGACATCGAGGTCGCCGGTCATGCCCATCGAACACACGGCGAGATCCAGGTAGTCGACGAGCTCGCGCACGCGACGGAATCCGGCCCTTGCTGCCTCTGGATCGCTGTCGGTCGGGCCCACGACCATGAGACCATCGACCGTCAATCCACGCTCGCTCGCACGATCGACGAGTGCAGCGGTCTCGTCGATGCGACATCCCCCCTTGGCCGGGTCACCGGTCGGGTCGACCTGTACGAGAATGCGCGCCCCCGGTGCACGCTTGGCGACCTCGTCGATGACCGATGACCGGTCGAGACTGCACCACACGTCGACGAGTCCCACCAACTGTCGGACCTTGTTGCGCTGAAGGCGTCCGATGAAGTGCACTTCAGGTCGCACGCGCTCGAGGGTTGTTCGCTTGTCGAGCACCTCTTGGGCGTAGTTCTCGCCGATCGCGTCGCAGCCGGCTGTCACGGCCGCGTCGATCGCCTCGGGTCCGAAGCCCTTCGTGACGCCGACGATGCCGACGGGGTGGGTCCACGACCGCTCGATGATGTCCACTCGCTGTCGCAGAGCCCGTACCCGAACGACGACTTCATCGACGTTCACGGCGCCACCTCGAACCAGGCAACGAGCGCATGCCGTTCGACCTCGGCTCTGATTCGATGAGATCGGAACCGCTGGTCGCAGCCCGTACACGACCCGACCGAGTCGAGTGCGATACCACGCCGATCCAACACGACAGCCACCGCACTGGGCACGTCGAGAGCGGTGGCGCCCCACGCAGTCATGCCGGCCACATCGCCCGGCGACGCGCTCGTACCGGCTGCGACCTGATCGAGGTCGTCGGCGCCGAATTCATAGCAGCACGGATGGATGCACGGGCCCAGGACTGCGGCGGCCACCGTGGTCCCCGTCGCCTCGAGCGCGTCGACCGCCACGTCGAGGACACCACCGGCCAGTCCGCGCCAACCGGCGTGGACCACGACGTGCGACGCAGCATCCGCCCCGAAGAGCGCGATCGGCGCGCAGTCCGCTGCCCACACCGCCAGCATCACGTCGGGGCCCTGCGCAAGCAGCACGTCGCCGACTCCCGCGAGCGGCCATGGTGAGTGAGCGTCGACGGCAACGACATCGGTCCCGTGCACCTCGTCGAGCATCACCCACGTCGATCCCGTCACTGCGATCTGACGTCGCCGCAGCGACGCAGCATCGACGCGGTCCGGATGCATGTCTCCGTCGCTGCGATCCGTCGCAATTGCGACGGCAACACGGTCGTCGAACTGTCGCCGAAGAAGTTGTTCCATCTCTGACGACCGCGACGGGCGTTCCTCGGTTGACCTACTTCAGGAACGAGGGAACGTCGAAGTCGTCGTCGCCGTCGTCGGCCAACGGATCCTCGTCGTCGCTGCCGAAGAGTTCGGTGATTCGTGTCGTCGAAGTGCGAGGGCCGTCATCGTGCGATGTGCCGCGCAACGGGGCGACATCGTCGAGTCGGTCGAAACCTGCAGCGATGACCGTGATGCGGACCTCGTCGCCCATCTCGTCGTCGATGACGGTGCCGAAGATGATGTTGGCGTCGGGATGTGCGACACCGTGGATGATCTCTGCAGCGGCGTTCATCTCGAACAACCCCATCCCGGACGGGCCGGTGATGTTGAGCAACACGCCACGAGCGCCGTCGATCGCCGACTCGAGCAGCGGGCTCGAGATGGCAGCCTTCGCGGCGTTCACTGCACGATCGTCGCCACTGGCCTGACCGATTCCCATCAACGCGGATCCGGCGTTCGACAGCACCATCTTGACGTCGGCGAAGTCCGTGTTGATCAAGCCGGGCGTCGTGATGAGGCCGGTGATGCCCGACACGCCCTGCAGCAGGACCTCGTCGGCCATCTTGAACGCATTGAGCACGCTGGTCTTGTCATTGGCCACGGTGAGCAGCCGGTCGTTCGGAATGACGATGAGGGTGTCGACCTTGTCCTTGAGCTTCTGGACACCGTTGTCGGCCTGCACTGCGCGACGTCGCCCTTCGAACGAGAACGGGCGGGTGACCACACCGATGGTGAGCGCGCCGGCCTCGCGAGCGATTTCGGCGATCACCGGTGCGGCACCCGTGCCGGTGCCACCACCCTCGCCGGCGGTGATGAACACCATGTCGGCGCCACGGACCATTTCTTCGATCTCGTCGTGATGCGACTCGGCGGCCGAACGACCGACTTCCGGATCGCTTCCCGCTCCGAGACCTCGGGTGAGATCGCGGCCGATGTCGAGCTTGACGTCGGCATCGCTCATGAGCAGTGCCTGTGCATCGGTGTTGACCGCGATGAACTCGACACCTTTCAGACCGGCATCGATCATGCGGTTGACGGCATTCACGCCACCGCCACCGACGCCGACCACCTTGATCACGGCGAGATAGTTCTGCGGAACCCCAGCCATCAGCGGGTCCTCCAAGTGAGTTGGTTCATGTTTCGAATCGTTTCAGCCGAGGCGGCGAGCAGGGACGGACGTACAGAGTGGTACACATCCTGTCAGGTCCAGCAGCCACAAGTGTGGACGCTCACCGTACCGTCACTTCCGACGTCGAGACGTCGATCACCGTGACGGGCTTGTCGCCGATGTCGTCGAGGGCCCGCTGGAGCCGCACGAGTTTCTCGATCTGGGCGTTCTCTCCGATGGCCGTCCCGAAGCGCACTTCGATCGGGTTGCGATCGCTGGTGAGGACGAGGACGAGATCCGAGCCATCCGGGGTCACCAGCATCGACTCGACCCGTCCGCGGATGTCTGGCGTGAGCTTGGTGACCAGTGATGCCGCCGACGAGTAGCCGATGGAGGCGAACTGTCCCGGTGCCACGTCGAGCGTGCCCGGTCCCGAGATCCACACCAGCGCAACCGGTTGGCCGGCGACGAGGCCGAGCACCCGACCGTCGACGTCGAGCACCCGAACCTGGCCGTCGGCTCCCGACATCGCCGCAACCGGTGTTCGTTCCCTGATCTCGATCGTTGCCGAGTCGGGGAAGGACGTTCGCACCCGGGCGTCTTCGACCCACGGAATCGCTTCCAACTCGGCCTCGACGTCGGCAATGTCGACGAGCAGCACAGGCGTTCCCGTCAGTTCGTCGACGACCGAGTCGAGCGCCGCCTGATCGGTGTACACGTTGCCGGTGACGGTGACCTGGTCGACGGCGAACAGCGAGGAACCCAACACGGCGAGCACCCCGACGGCCACCACGACCACCACGCCGGCCAGAACCACCCACCACAGGCGACGGCGGTTCTCCGCCCGCTTGACGCCGATCCGGCGTTGGCGGATGCGCGGTTCGATTCCCCGTGTCGACGCATCTCGCGGGAGCACGGCGTCGAAGCTGCCGTCGTCGTCGATGAACACCGGACTCGACTGGTCTCGCTCGAGTTCGTCGTCGAGGTAGGCGGCGTCGGGCAGATCGTCGCCCATGATCGAGATCGTTCCCCGCGACTCGTGAGCGACCGGCACGGGCGCCGGCGCCGGCGTCGGTGTCGGTGTCGGCGTCGGTTCCGACAATGACGGATCGGAGTCGCCCGGATGGTCGTCGGCGAACGCTCGAGACAGCTCGTGGAGCACCGAATCGTCGGGGATCGGTGGGTCGGCCGTCGGTACCTCGTCGGCGGAACTGGTGTCGTCGGCACTGCTGCCCACTCGTCGATCGCCGGCCGGGTCATCGTCGCGCTTGCGTCTCCAAGCCATCTCAGAACACATCGCTCTCGTCGAAGCCGACCAGACGAATCTCACTTCGCAACCGGAAGCCGCTCGTGTCCTCGACCCGTGCACGGACGTGAGCCATCAGTGCCAGCACGTCGTCGGCGCTCCCTGCGTCGTCGGCCTGGATGAAGTTGGCGTGCTTGTCCGACACCACAGCGCTCCCGATGCGATGGCCGCGCAGTCCAGCGGCGTCGATCAGTGCCCCGGCACTGACCTCACCGGGCACCGGGTTGACGAACACCGACCCGGCGTTCTGCCCGCCCGGCTGATTCGCTCGCCGCCAGGCGACGATATCGCTGATGAGCCGGGCCGAGTGCCCACTCTCGCCGTGGTGCAATTGCAGGAACGCTTCGAGTACGACCTGTCGTGCTGCCAACGAACTCGACCGGAATCCCAATCCGAGCTCGCTGGCGTCCAGTGTCTGTTCGGCACCCGTGCCGAGGTCGAACACCACCACCTCGACGAGCGACGCCGCCATGTCCGAGCCGTGCCCGCCTGCGTTCATGCGAACCGCTCCACCGATGGATCCGGGAACGCCGACGGCCCATTCGAATCCGCTGAGACCGGCGGTGGCACTCTTGCGTGCGAGCACCGGCAAGGCGACACCGGCCGATGCCGCCACAGTGGCCGTGCGCACATCGATGTCGATGGTGGTGTCGAGATCGCCGAGACCGATGACCAGACCAGGAAAGCCGGCGTCGGCCACGAGCATGTTCGATCCGCGTCCGACCACGAGCACCGGCAGACCCGACGCACGGGCAGCATCACCCACGAGCGCAAGCTGGCTTCGTTCGGTGACGTGGACGAAGAGTGCCGCCGTGCCACCGACCCGATACGTCGTCATGGTCCCGAGCGGCGCATCTCGTTGCACGGAACCGCCCAGTGCGACGAGCCGATCGGCTGCGCCCTCGACCGCCGCAGCCAGGTCACGCGGGAGAGCGCTGGTCGGTGCTCGACCGTCAGCCTCGGCGGACATCGAGGACCTCCGACGGAAGTGTGGCGATGTCGCCACATCCCATCGAGATGCACACGTCGTCGCTGCGCACCTCACGGGCGAGGAACGAAACGAGGTCCTCGCGACGGGGCAACCAGACCACGCGCCGACCCGGATCGGCTTCGGTGACGGCGTTGACGATCAACTTGCCGGTCACACCGGGGATGGGAACGGTGCCCGACGCGTAGACGTCGGTGAGCACCACGACATCTGCACCCGTGAAGGCCGATCCGTATTCACGCCACATGTCGGCGACTCGGTGGTACCGATTCGGTTGGAACACGGCGATCACGCGCTTCCACGCGTCGCCGCTGTCGCGGGCGGCACGGATCACGGCGTCGATCTCGGATGGCAGGTGGGCGTAGTCGTCGACGAACGTGGCGCCATCATCGACACCTCGCACGTCGAAACGACGCGCAACTCCACCGAATCGAACGAGCGCCTTTGCGATGTCGTCGAACGCCACACCGACAGCGAGCGCCATCGCAGCGGCGCCGGTGGCATTCACCACGTTGTGGATCCCGCGCAGCGGCAACACGATCTCACCGAGACGCTCCGTTGACGTCGCATCACCTCCGCCGCGAAGCAGATCGAACGTGAACGAACCCGACGTTGCCCGCAGGTCGACCGCACGCACGTCGCAACAGGGATCGAGGCCGTAGGTGAGTCCACCGTGACGTTCGGCGAGTGCCGCGCAGATCGGATCATCACCACAGATCACCTTGGGGCCCTCGATCTGGCCGAGGTAGGTGTCGAAGCCGGCGACGATGCCGTCGAACGAGCCGTAGTGATCGAGATGGTCGGCCTCGACATTGGTCAGGATCGTGCCGGCCAGCGGCAGCTCGAGGTGGGTGCCGTCGCTCTCGTCCGCCTCGACGACGAGCCAGTCACCATGGGTCCATTGCGCCCCCGTGCCGACGTCGGTGACATCGCCACCGACGACGAAGCTCGGGCGCAGACCTGCCTCGGCGAGAATCAGCATCAGCATCGAGGTGGTCGTGGTCTTGCCGTGGGTGCCGGCGACCGCGAGCGACTTCGCTCGGGCGCAGATCGATGCGAGCATGCCGGCACGACTGAGCACCGTGACCTCGGTCGATCGTGCTTCGTCGAGTTCGATGTTCGTCGACGGAATTGCCGTCGAGGCAGTCACGGCGTCGACACCTCCGACGAGCGAGCGGTCGTGTCCGATGTGCACTTCGACGCCGGCCGCACGGACTCGCTCGAGCACGGGGTGCTCACGCAGGTCGGATCCGGACACCACATGGCCCATCTCCGCGAGCGCAATGGCGACGGCGCTCATACCCGGCCCACCGACACCGACGACATGGAGTCGATGTTCGATCGCGAGGTCGAGCGGTGGGTGCGGAGCTGATCCCGACGGCACCGGCCGCTCGGCAAGCGCATCGATCGCTCGTTGCAGCGGGGCGCGAACCGCTGCGGTGGTGGGAACGGAGGACGTCACGATGGCTGTGATGCTATTGCGACTCGTTCGATCAAACCGGCCAAAGCGCCCGAACGATGGACGGTGCCGCGTCTTCCCGCTGCGACGCCGAGCTCGGAGCGTCGACCAGGGTCCTGACGCAACGCGTCGATCGTGTCACCGAGCTGTTGGATCCGGTCCTCGCTCAGCAACACGGCACCGCCGACCTCGGACAGCCACCGGACGTTGTCGGTCTGATGATCGTCGGCCGACGCCGCCCATGGCACCAGGACCGCCGGTGTGCCGGTGACGGCAACCTCGTGCACGGTGCTGGCTCCGCCCCGACCGATCATCAGGTCGCACGCCGTGTACACCGCTGCCATGTCGCCCTCGTACGGCACGATCTGGTGCACCACCTTCCCGTGGATCTGCTCGACCTGGTTCGCGAAGCGTTCGCCGGTGATCTGGCGCACCGCCAGTTCAGCATCGTCGCGATGGGCCTGCAGAAAGACGTGGATCGCCTCGTTGAGCACTCCAGAGCCGAGCGAGCCGCCCATCACCACGACGACGAAGCGGTTCGGATCGAGCCCGAGCGAACGACGCGCGGACAATCGTAGGTCTTCGTCGGACCGGTCGACATCGAGGATCGATTGGCGCACCGGCGCACCCGTCAAATGTGCTCGCGGCAGCGGCGAGTTCTCGAACGCAACAGCACACGCGGCAGCCGAGCGTGCGGCCAACCGGCTGGCCCGCCCCGGCGTGCGATCGTACGAGACGACCACCACCGGGACACCGAGCCGGCGCGCCGCGAACACCGACGGCATGCTGGCGTAGCCACCGACCGACACCACCACCTGCGGACGCCACTGGCGCAGCAACCGGATCGCGGCGCGAGTGCTGCGCAGCATCTTGGGCACGAAGCCGAGATTGGCTCTGGTGAATCGGCGTTGTGCGCCGACGACATCGAGAAACACGTGGGGATACGGCGTCTCCGGCAGCAAGCGGGTTTCGACGCCGCGCTCGGCACCGACATAGCGGATCGAGTCCGGGTGGTGCCCGGCCGCCACCAACGCGTCGGCCACGGCCAGCGCGGGAAGGACGTGGCCAGACGTGCCGCCGCCGGTGACGACCGCATACGCCCGCCCGGTCGCCGTGGCCGTCGGTTCGGTCATCGGCCGTTGATGCGCCGCGCCACGCTGAGCAGCAGCCCCGCTGCGGTCATACTGACGAAGAGCGAACTCCCGCCGGCGGAGAAGAACGGCAGCGTGAGCCCGGTGACCGGCATGAAGCCCACGACGCCGCCGATGTTCACGATGGTCTGGACTCCGAACCACGCCGAGATTCCGCCGGCGAGCAACATGCCGAAACGGTCCGGGGCGGCGATGGCAGTCTGCACACCGAGCGCAACGAGCATCACGAACCCACCGATGACGGCGATCGTGCCGATCAGGCCCAATTCGTCGGCGATCACGGCGAAGATGAAGTCGCTGTGCGCGTACGGCAGGTAGCCCAGCTTCGCGTTGCTGCCCCCGATCCCCGATCCCGACAGCCCACCGGAGGCCATGCTCAGGTACCCCTGATAGGTCTGGTACGCAAGGTGATCCTTCTCTTCTGCGATGTTCATGAAGGCGGTGAATCGGTTGAGGCGACGGGGGCTCGACACCACGAACAGCAACGCCGCACCCGTGGCGCCGGCGGCCATGGCCGACAGTGGGACCAGCGGAACTCCGGCGACCCAGGCAACGCTGAACACGATCGCACCGAGCACGACCGCTGCTCCGAGATCTCCTTGCATCAGGCACAGACCGGCACCGACCGATGCGAGCAACCCGAGCGGCAGCAGTGTCGAGTAGCGGTCGCCGAGACAATCACGGCGACGGGTCAGCAGATCCGCGGCGAGGATCACGACCGCGATCTTCAGGAACTCGGACGGCTGCGCGCTCAGCGGCCCGACACGGACCCACGACCGAGCCCCATTGACAGTGACACCGATCCCGGGAGCGAACGGTGCGGCCATGGCCACGAGCGCCAGTACGGACATCGGAATCACCAGGCGCTGCCACCGGCGATAGGAGATCTTCGCCATGGTGACCAGTGCGATCGACCCGAAACCCGCCCACATGGCCTGCTTGGCGAAGACGCCGTACGGCGAATTCCCGAGGTTCGCCTCGGTGACCGCCGAGGCCGACAACACCATCACCAAACCGAGCATCACCAGCACGGAGACCACGCCGGCGATCGCATAGAACGTCCCCGGGGGCGGTCCGAGCACGACAGGCTCGACCCGCGATGCACGGTGCTCGGCCGCCGGTCTACGGCGCTTGGTTCGAGCGCTGTTCCGGGTCGGGCGGACGCCGCGATGCGCCTCGACTGGGGCCCCGTGGAGACGTTCGAGCGTTGCTCGCCGACGGTCGTCGACGCTGATCGTGCTGGTCATCGGGTGTCCCCCTGGTTCGTCGGCTGGTTCGTACTGGTGATCATCGGTGCGGCGAACGCTCCGAAGTGAGCGAGCACCAATGACCGGAAGTGGTCGCCTCGGGCCTCGAATCCGCTGTACTGATCGAAGCTCGCGCAGCCTGGTGACAGCAACACGGTCGCTCCGGGTGGCGCCAGTTCGACGGCGCGTTCGACTGCCGTTGGCAGGTCATCGACCATTTCGACCGTCGGCACTGCGGCGAATGCGGCGGCGACAGAAGTTGCGGTAGCGCCGATCGCTATCACGGCGTCGATGCCGTCGACATCGGTGGCCATCGACGAGAGGTCGACACCCTTGTCGTAGCCACCGGCGATCAGTACGACTCGATCGAATGATCGGAGGGCAGCCACGGCAGCGTGCGGCGTCGTGGCCTTCGAGTCGTTGTACCACGAGACGTCGTTCCAGGTGCCGACGTGTTCGAGGCGGTGCGGTGGACCGGCGAACGAGGCCAGTGCCGCGCCAATCGTCTCCGGGCTGCCGAGACCGGTCTCCAGGATCAGCGCCGACGCCGCCAACGCGTTCGTGATGTCGTGGGGCAGGCTCCGCTTCATCGCATCCACCGGGGCAATCGACCCGTTCGGGCCGACGAGATGGCCGTCGGCGAGGTGGTAGTCGGCGGCCGACGCACCGAAGGTCACCTGCCGTCCGGGTGCCGACCTCAGCCGTCGCATGACGACGGGGTCATCGGTGAACCCCACGGCCACGTCGCCAACGCGCTGGTTGGCCCAGACCTGCGCCTTTGCCGCCTCGTAGGTGTCCATCGAACGATGCCAGTTGAGGTGGTCCGGCGCCAGGTTGAGCCACGCAGCCCCTTCGGCGCGGAAGCTCGGCGTCCAGGCGAGGCGGAAGCTCGTGCACTCGACGACGAAGGCGTCCAGGTCCATCGCGATCGCATCGACCAACGGCGTCGAGGTGTTGCCGGCGTCGACCGTGCGCACACCCGCAGCCCGCAACATCTCCACGGCCAGCAAGGTGGTCGTCGTCTTGCCGTCCGTTCCGGTGATCGCCAACATCGGCCTCGGCCCAGCCGATCGCTGCTGCTCCCATCGGTAGGCGAGCTCGATCTCGGACACCAGCTCGACCCCGGCGTTCTGCGCAGTCGTCACGACTCGGTGCGTCTCGGGCACGCCGGGCGCAGGGCTCACGAGGTCACACGTCCCGATGATGTCGCTCAGCGCGTCGGCGTCGGGTCGTTGGAGCAGTTCGACGCCGAGTCGTTCGGCAACATCGCGTCGGTGCCCATCGACCTCGTCGTCGGCTACCACGACGTCGTAGCCGTGGAGGAGCAACGCCCGTACGGTCGACTCGCCCGCCACGGCCAGGCCGTACACGAGCGCTCGGCTCATGGCTGCACCTGCGCAGTGAAGTCGGCGATGAAGATCGCCAGCGCAGCGGCCACGCAGATCGCCGAGATCAGCCAGAAGCGGATGATCACGGTGGTCTCGGGCCAACCGATCAGCTCGAAGTGGTGGTGGATCGGTGACATCCGGAACAAGCGCTTCGTGCGACCGGACGCCTTGAACACCGCCATCTGGATGGCGACCGATCCCGCCTCCATCACGTAGATGCCGCCGATCAGGATGATCAGCAACGTCGTGTTCAAGGTGAGCGCGCAGAACGCGAGCGCCGACCCGATCGCGAGCGCGCCGACGTCGCCCATGAAGATCCGCGCGGGCGCGGCGTTCCACCACAGGAATCCGAGACATCCCCCGGCGAAGGCCGCGGAGAACACACCCATGTCGAGCGGGTTGACGACCGTGCGGTACAGCTCGGGATTACGGAACGCCCAGTACGCAATGATCGTGAACGCACCGAATCCCATCAGCGCGGAGCCCGAGGCCAGCCCGTCGAGGCCGTCGGTGACATTGACGGCGTTGGTCGTGGCCCAGACGATCATCCCGGCCCACACCACCCAGACCGCTGTGGGCACTTCGAGACCGACCGAGCCGCGCGTGAGGTTGATCGTTTCGGAGATTCCCGTGCCGACCACGAGGAGCCAGCCCATCGCGATGCTCGCCAGCATCGTGATGTAGTTCTTCTGTTTCCAGAAGATGCCACGATTGTGGCTCTTGCGCACCTTGATGTAGTCGTCGAGCAGCCCCATCAACGCCATGAACAACACGCCGAGCCAGACGATCAGGGTCTGATCGGAGAACGCCAAACCCGGGCGAATGTGGGCGACGAGCCAGCCGACGATGGCGGCGCCGACGATCGCGATCCCACCCATCGTGGGGGTCCCCTGCTTGAGCATGTGGTGCTCTGGGCCGTTGTCCTCCTTGCCGAGGATCGGCTGTCCCTGTCCGCGCTGACGGAAGAACACGATCAGGTAGCGCGTGCCGAACAGCGACACGAGCATCGAGCTCGCCCCGGCGAGAATGATGGCGATCACGGATGCGTCTCCAGGACTTCACGGGCCACGGCGCGATCGTCGAATTCGATGGCGTGGTCACCGAACTCCTGGGTCGATTCGTGTCCCTTGCCGGCGATCACCACCACGTCGCCGGTGCCCGCTACCGCAATGGCCTCGACGATCGCACTCCGGCGATCAACCAGCGTGACGACGTCGGCGTGCGAGCCCGCATCGATACCGCCGAGGATCTCGTCGATGATGGCCTGTGGCGACTCATCGCGCGGGTTGTCGGACGTGATCAGGACACGATCAGCACCGCGACTCGCCACCGCACCCATCTCGGGCCGCTTGGCTCGATCACGGTTTCCACCACAGCCGAAGACGACCGTGAGCGTGCCGGTTCCCTCGACGACCGCGCGTCCGGCGTCGAGCACGCGGGCGAGTCCGTCCGGGGTGTGGGCGTAATCGACGATCACGGTGATGCCGCGGCGACGGCTCTCGTCGGTGGCGATCACCTCGAAGCGCCCGGGAACGGGAGCGAGGTTCGCCACACCGCTGATCGCCACGTCGATGTCGATTCCGAGTTCGGCGGACGCGGTCAGTGCAGCCAGCGAGTTGGTGACGTTGAAGTCGCCTCCCAGGGGCACCTCGACCCGTCGGCCGCGCCACTCATAGCGGTGGGCACCGGCGATCACCTCGACCTCGGAGACCTCGGACAGGCTGTAGGTGACGAGGCGAAAGTCGTCGTCGTCGCCCACCGTGTCGGCGATCAGACGGCCGTAGGTGTCATCGACGTTGACGACACCGACACGCGAGAACGATGGCGTGAACAACCTGGCCTTGGCGCGGAAGTACTCCTCCTGCGAGCCGTGCAGGTCGAGATGATCGTGGCCGAGATTGGTGAACACCACGACGTCGAAGTCGGTGCCGTCGACGCGATGCATCGCGAGCGCATGCGAAGAGACCTCGAGGACCGCAGCAGTTCGTCCGCTGTCGACGAACCCGCGAAGGACCGACTGCAGTTCGGGCGCTTCCGGCGTCGTGCGCGCGCCGTGGAGGGTTCCGACCACACCGCAGGGTCGGCCCGCCGCTTCGAAGATCGACGCCATCAACGCTGCGGTGGTCGTCTTTCCGTTGGTGCCCGTGATGCCGACCGTGGTGAGCGCCCGGCTCGGATGGTCGGTGATCTCGGCAGCGATCGGGCCGAGCCGGACGCGCGTGTCGTCCACCACGATCTGTGGCACGGTCATGCCATCACTGTCGGCTGCTTCGAGCCCGTCGAGCACGTGGTCGGTGAGCACGGCGGTGGCCCCGGCCCGCACAGCGTCACCGGCGAAGGCATGGCCGTCGAAGTGTTCTCCGCGCAGGCACGCATACAGCGAGCCGGACACTGCTCGACGTGAATCGTGCACCACGGAGCTGATCACGATCCCCTGTTCGACCAGCTCGCGAAGCTCGCTCAGCCCGGTGACGTCGTGGAGGCTCGGCATCAGCGCGCTCACGAAGCCGGGCATCCAACGGAGCCCGGCGTCGGCACGATGCCCAGTTCGTGGATGAGCGTCGGTGCGAGTTCGGCGAAGACCGGTGCAGCTGCCGTGCCACCGAAGCGATCGTTGGTACCGGCCGGCGGTTCGTCGATCGACACGAGCACGGTCACCTGCGGATTCTCGGCCGGAAAGAACCCGACGAAGCTGGCGTAGTAGACGCGGTTGCCATCGGCATCGAAGTACGTGCCGTTGTCCGCCGCCTTGAACGCCGTCCCCGTCTTGCCGGCAACCGACAAGCCGTCGACCTGAGCGCGTGTCGCCGTGCCGCTGCACACGACGTTGCGCATCATCTCGGTCGTCTGGAGCGCGGCCTGCTCGCTGACCACCATGCGCGACTCGGACGGCTCGCTGTCGACGATGGTTCCATCAGGTCCCACGGTCGCCTTGACCAACTTGGGTGCCACGTAGACACCGCGATTGGCGATCGTGTTGACCGCAGCGACCAACTGTAGCGAGGTGCTTGACACACCCTGACCATAGGAGACGGTGACGCGTTCGGAGCCCCACAGATCCTTGGCCTCCTTCAGGATGCCGGGTGATTCACCGGGGAAGTCGAGCGCCGTGGTCGAGCCGAGACCGAAGGCGGCCATGTACTCACGGTGGCGTTCGCGCCCCATCTCCTGCTGGACGAAGATCGTGCCGATGTTGGACGACTCGGTGAGGATCTGGGCCACCGACAACACCTCGTCGGGATGCTCGTGCGAGTCTGTGAGGAGGTCGTCGTAGTACTGCTTGCGCCACGGCACGACATAGGAGGTGTCCGGAGTGACCAGTCCGTCACTGAGTGCGCTGGAGATCGTGATCACCTTTGCAACCGAGCCAGGTTCGTAGGAGTCGACGGCAGCGAAGTTGCCCGCAGTGACTTCGTAGGCGCCACTGTCGGCGTTGCGGCGAACTGATGCCATCGAGTAGATCTCACCGGTGTCGGTGTCCATGGCGATCGCCGTGGCTCCCTTGGCCCCGATTGCCGCGACCTGTTCCAACAACACCTGCTCGGTCGAGTACTGGATGGAGCGATCGAGCGTCAGCACGAGGTCGTCGCCCGCGACCGGCTGGTCGGTGACGGCGCCCGAACCCGGGATCGAACGGCCCCCTGGCGCGACCTCACGGCGCATGTTGCCGCCCGTCCCCGTGAGCATGTCGTCGTACTGGAGTTCGAGACCCGAAATGCCGACGCCGTCGATGTTGGTCCGTCCGATCACGCTCCGACCGGTGTCGCCGCCGGGCATCTCGCGGCGGCTCTCTCTGTCGACGTTGACGCCGGCGAGTTTCATCGAGGAGATCTCGTCACCGATGTCGGCATCGGCCTGGCGGCGCACGAACACGAAGCCACGGTCCTTCGATGCGATCTCGGCGAGGAGTTCCGCTGCCTGGTCGTCGGGCAGGTCGAGCAGATCGTCCAGGATCTGCACGGTCGCAGGACCGTTGTCGATGAGCTTCGGGTTGATCGACACGGTGACTGCGGGCACCGACATCGAAAGCTCCGCACCATGGCGGTCGAACACCGTGCCACGCTGGGCCGGAATGGAGACCGAACGCGTCCACTGGTCGGCGGCCGCCGAACGGAGCGTCTCTGCCTCGGTGGTCTGCAGGTAGGCGACACGGCCGATGAGCCCGAAGAGAACGGTTGCGATGACGATCAGGGCAAGGATCAACCGACGGCGAGGAGAGCCAGCCCGGAACCGCGACACTCGGCGGGCACGAGGCGGAGAGGTGCGCACCTTGGCACGGGTTCGCGCCTCGACCTTCGCCGACGTCGACCTCGTGGAGCGTTGAGCGCTCTTCGCAGTCGAGCCTCCGGCGTGCGCCTTGCTGGGTGCAGTGCGGGGGTTCAAGCCGGGCTTCGTGCGCGGTGCGGCCGAAGGGGCGGTGCGGTGATCACGACGTCGCGCGCTGGTGGACGACGATCCATGCGCCCGACCGCCACCAGGGGTGCTGTGAGTAGGCGTTGGCGCCTTCACCGTTCTCCCTCGGTGACACTCTTGACTGCTCGGAACTGATCGAGTGGGTCGGTATGGATCACGATCTGCACGGCATTGTCGCCGATCGGTCCGGCAGCAGCGAGTTGACGCGCCACCGCTTCCGGGGCGATCGACACGAACGTACTCGCCCGCCCGCGGTGCATTCCCAGCTCCGACGCAACACTCGCGAGTCGGACCGGTGAGCGCAGTTCGGCACGCTCGTAACGGAGTTCGTCGAAGCGTTCGCGTTCAGCGGCCACCTGTCGATCGAGCTGATCGAGGCGAAGCTGGCGTCCGGCAAGCTGAGTGTGGAACACGGCTGCTCCGAGCAAGCCGAGGAACACGAGCGACCATGCCAGCCCGGCCAGCAGCGCCGGCCAACGGCGTCGACGGGGAACGACCGTGAGCGACGGCCGGGTGGCCGCCTTGGCTCGACGGGGCTTGCTGTCGCGCAGCAGCGGCAGTGCGATCATCGGCCCTCCGCCGGTTGTCCGTCGCTCTTGCGGGTCGCCACGACACGTTCGACCACGCGCAACCTCGCCGACGCCGCCCGCCGGTTGTGTTGGCGTTCGATTTCGCTTGCCCGCTTCGGGATCCCACGCACGATGCGAACCGTTTGGATGGCCCCGCACACGCACGGCAGATCGTCTGGACATTCGCACGCACCGGCTGCGGCGGCGAACCGTTCCTTGACGATGCGGTCCTCGCCGGAGTGATAGGCGAGCACGGCGATCCGCCCACCCGGACGCGTCGCCTGCACTGCCTGGTCGATCGCATCGGGCAGTACGCCGAGCTCGTCGTTGACTTCGATCCTGATCGCCTGGAACGTGCGCTTGGCCGGGTGTCCACCGGTGCGCCGAGCTGCTGCCGGAATGGCAGCGGTGACGATCGCTGCGAGTTCGGTGGTCGTCTGGATCGGACGAGCTGTGCAGATCGCACGGGCGATGCGCCCTGCGAAGCGCTCGTCGCCGTAACGCTTGATGATGCGCGCCAGTTCTGCCTCGGCATAGCCGTTGACCACGTCGTTCGCCGACCACGACTGATCGGCATCCATCCGCATGTCGAGTGGACCCTCGTGACGATACGAGAACCCACGGTCACCCCGATCGAGCTGAGGGGACGACACGCCGAGATCGAAGAGTGCCCCACTGATGGCCGTCACATCGTGATCGACCAGTGCGGCGTCGAGTTCGTCGAAACGGCGCCGGCTCGTGCGGACACGGTCGCCGTAGTCGGCGAGTCGGGTGGTGGCAGCCGTGAGTGCGTCGGCATCTTGGTCGATGCCGATCACGTCGAGGTCGTCTCGCGACGCCAGAATGGCTGCGCTGTGGCCGCCACCGCCGAGCGTTGCGTCAACGATCGAGCCGGGCGGCACCGACGCGAAGATCTCGGTGATCTCCTCGACCATGACGGGTGCGTGCTCGAAGTGGTCGGCGAGATCGCTGTTGCTCATCGTCCGCCTCCGGCGATCTCGTGCTGTCCGGCATCTTCGCTGAGCCGATAGGCCTCGGGATCCCAGATCTCGATCTGATCGATGCTGCCGAGCACGACAACGGCGCCCTGCGGCGCGAGTCGGGCGTGGTCGCGCAGACGGGCGTCGAGCGTGACACGCCCCTGCTTGTCGATCGTCGCTTCGCTGGCCGACGAAGCGAACGCCCGCAAGCGGTTTCGGGTCACCTCACCGCGCTTGGCCTTGGCCACCATGTCGGCCGCCTCGGCCTCGAAGGTCTCGACGCTGCGAACGCTCACGCAGCCGTCGTCACCGAAGAACAGGTAGCAGTGGTCGCCGAGTTCGCCCCGGTACGACGAGGGCAGAGCCACTCGTCCCCGTTCGTCGAGCTGACGCTCGTGGACCCCAACAAACACGCGCCGCGTTCCTCATGCTTCCACCCCCGCGGCGAACCTGCCGTGCCGGGAACGCGGGAGTCCTCCCCGGCACTCCCCATACTTCCCCCATTCGCCCCCATTGTCAACCATCTTTCCCCATTTAGCTCCCACAAGTCCCTCACGATCCCCCCTCGATCGCCGGGAGTGGCGGCCAGGGTCGTCTTTCGGAGCGGTGACGACACGCAAAGCCCCCAAGCCGCCGCCTTCGAGGTCATTCGTCGAGCGAGGCTTCGGGCCCCTGCACGCGGTCGACCGAGATGGTCCGTTTGAACTGAACGGCTCCGCATCGCTGGAACGAGTCTCCATGCGCGCTTCGTCGACATGCGCGACTGGCGCTCCCGTTGCGCCGAGCCGAAGCCCTGAGAAGCCGATCAGACGTCGAAGATGAACCGCCCAGAGGTCCACCAACTCGTCAGCGTCGCGCGACGCTCCTCGCCCGGTCGACACGCTCGAGTCACGTACTCACAGATTCATTCGGCCCGACGAGCGCATCTTCGAGCCCGACGATCGGCCCGTGTCACGAACGACTCAGCCGCTTCGTAGCGGGTCAGCTGGCGTGGCGTTCTCGTCGTGCACCGATGGTCAGTGCGGCACCACCGAGCATGAGCGCGCCGGCGATCAGAACGATCAGCAGCGAATCATTGCCCGTCCGGGGCAGGCTGTTCGGCGCAGACGCCGGGACGGCTGCGGTTGGTGCCCCGGACTCGACGACCGGTGGTGCGGACTCGACGACCGTCGTCGTCGGTGCCGGTGCTGGTGCGGTCGTCGGTGCGGCAGCGTTGACGGTGACCTCGTCGCTGGCCGTCTGCTGATCGGTGGTGGTCACCGTCGCCCTGATCTTGTTGGGACCGATGACGATTCCCGTCACGGTGGCCTTGAAGTTGCCAAGGAGGTCCACGGAGGCCTCGACCGGCGGGCCGCCGTTGACCGTGACCTCAACCTTCTCGATGCCAGCCGGGCGCAGCCCCTCGAGCACGGCTGCGAGATCTGCGGGATCATCGACCGCGATGCACTGACCGCCGGTGGCATTCGCGATGATGGTCAGCGGGCTGTCGGGCCCACATCCATCGGTGCCTGCGCCGACCGCGAAGGTGTTCACCACGATGCCGGCGTCGATAGCCGCCTGCAAGTCGGTCCCGGCACCCTCCGACACGCTGGACTGTCCATCGGTGAAGAAGTATCCGATCTTGCGATTGCCGGCGGCGGCGTCGCCAAACAGGGTGTTCATGCCCTTCAACGCATCGTCGAAGTCGGTGCCACCGCCTGGGAGGAGATCACTGACGGCGTCGTCGAGTTCGACTCGACCCGGTGCCCCGAAACCGGTTTCAAGGCTGGAGTCACTGGCGAAGGAGACGAGCCCGGTCTCGATGGAACCGTTGATGGCGGCCAACTGCTTCTCGAGCTCCTTCACGCCTGCGATCTCGCAGTCGATGATCTCACCATCGTCTCCGTCGCCGTTGAGGTCGTCGGCCGCATCTGTGACGCCATCGCCGTTGCAGTCACCGGCATCGCCGCGCGTACTTCCGGAGACGTCTACGACGTAGACGATGCTCACGCCCGTCCCGAGCACGCCGATGGTCACCGTGCCCTCGACTTCGAGCGGCGCATCAGGCGGGACCGTCGACCCGTCGAGCGGGGTGGTGATCTTGATGGTTACCGCTGATGGGGCGGGAGTTTCGGCTGTGGTCAGGAGTTCTGATGTAGTGAACAAGGCCGCCGCTTCCGGCGAACCAGAGGTCTCTGCGCCTTCGACGCCGACCTCAGCGCTGGCTACGGCCGTCTCGGGTGTCCCATCGGGCGCGATGTCGACGGGATCTGGCGAACCGGTGGTGGTCGAGGCGTCGCCGCTGGTCGTGTCCGATCCAGATGTCCCACCCGGCTCGGCCCCTTCGACGGCCACCGACTCAGTCGTGGTGGTCGACTCCTCCGCCAACACCGTCACCGGCGCCGACAGAACAATGACCCCGGCGACCACGGCGAAGAGCCGGGCAGTTGTTGAAGCTCGCATGATGCGTCCCCTTCCAATTGGCAGATCGACCGACGATATACCAATCTCTCGATGTTGTGAAGAGGCTGTCTCGATTTCGTGAAGAGGCTGTCTCCGTGTCGCCACCGGTGGTGCGCACTCGCACCGATCGGGCGAGGATCACTCCGAGAAGGCGCAGCCCGGCAGCCCCAGATCTCGAGCCGCTGCCGACGCCTGAACGCCTGTGGCATCCGCATCCTTCAGCGCCTGAGCGAAGGCACCATTGTCGCCCGCGCGGAGGGCGAGCGACCCGACTTCGAGGTACTTCGCCGTCTCGTCGACGAGGTCGAGCCACGACTCGAAGGCCTGCGCGAATGCGGGTGGGGTCTCGACCAAGCGCAAGCGGTCGACGCCGGTACGGTTCGCATCGACCATGGACCTCAGCGCGTTCGCGGCGTCCACGGGTGCCGCCCCGTCCTGAAGCGCCACTTCGCTCAGCTCGATGCTCACGTCAGCGCAGATGGCCTCGGCCACGTCGCGGAAGTCGCCTGGTTCCGGTGACGCAGTGGTCGCGTTCGACGCAGGCGGCGTCGAAAATGTCGACGCCGACTCCGGCGCCGTCGGCGTGTTCTCGTCGCTCTCACACGCCGTGGCGCCGAGAAGGGCGCCTCCCGCCACCAGGATCGACAGCACACGTATCGTCGGAGCCACGAGCAGATGGTAGCGATGACGCCGGGTTGCGGTCTCGACCGGTTGACGGGAGCCGGTCAGTTGTGCGGCGTTCCCATCCGGTGGCCCAGGCGAAGTGCATGCGTCAGTGGTTGGCGTTGGCGGCCATGATCCCGGCGACCGTGCCAGATCGCTCCAGAATCAGTGTCGGCGCACAAGCGTGTCCGCCAGGGTCGTCACGATCGCATCGGACGTCGCGGAGGGAATGGTGGCGACAGGCGACAGGTCGTCGAGCGACGGGCGGCGATCCGCGGCGAGCAGATCGACCAACTGCGACGGGTCGTACGTCGAGTACCAGCAGCACTGCAGACGCGCGGCGTGACGGGTCCGGCGTTGGCTGATGCCGACCAGCTTGCGGTCGCCGACGAGCAGCTCGCCGGCACCGACACCGTCGAAACAGAGCAGCGGGGACCAGGGAGTGGATCGCAGGGGTCCCTCGTGGACGACGACGTCATCGCTCGATGCTCCCACCGCTGAGACAGCGTTCGCCAGATGTCGGCCCAGCCACACCATCGGGCCGTGGACGTCGTCGGACCAACCCGGTGCGCCTGCCGGCACGATGACGTCGATCCAGGTCACCTCACCCGGCACCAAGAGCACCGCTCCCCCACCGCTGCGTCGACGCACCACCTCGACACCGGCCCGATCGCACGCGTCGAGATCGACGACCGAATGGTCCTGCGTCGAGCCCAGTACGAGCGCCGGCGAGGTGATGTCGTGCTGCCAGATTTCGCTGGGTGCCGGAACCGGAACCTCGCGAGCATGGAAGTCCGCTGCCGTGGATGTCGAACGGACGATGCGGTACGGCGCCGGCACGCTCACGAAGCGAGCGGCAGGTACGGGCGCCACGTGTCGGGAACGCCGCTCACCGACACCACCACCCAGGCCGTCGCGCGAGGCGCACGGCACGGTCGTTCGAGGCGCATACCTGCTTCGTCGGGCGTGCGATCACGCTTGCCGAGATTGCATGGTCGACAAGCGGCTGCGACGTTCTCCCAGCTGTGTGGCCCACCCTTCGATCGGGGGACGACGTGGTCGATCGAATCTGCACGCTCGCCGCAGTACTGGCATCGGTAATCGTCCCGGGCGAAGATGGCCCGTCGCGACAGCGCTGCACGGCGGACGTACGGCACCCTCACCATGTACCGCAGACGAATCACCGATGGGCTCGGCACGCTCAGTCGTTCGGAATGGATGACGCGCCCGTCGTCTTCGAGGACATCGGCCTTCTGGGCGATCACGAGACACGTCGCTCGCTCGGTGGAGACGATGCTGAGCGGTTCGAAGCTGGCGTTCAGCACGAGCGCGCTCAGCACGGCGCCATCTCCGTTCGTTCGCCGATCAGGCGTCGAGTCGCTGCCAGTCGCGGCACCATCGCAGGTAGTTCAGCACATCTTTCGCCTCAGGGCGATGCGAGATGTCACCGTATTGCGTCACCAGCCGGAACTCGAGGTACGACCGGGAAGGCACCGGCAGGTACGGCGACCGGGTCCACCACCGTGCCGGCACCAGCCGCGCCCCCTGCCGCACCGCAGTGCCCCACAACGGGGGATGTCGCGCCAAGACCACGAGCAGTGAGGCCAACCGCATCAGGTCGGTTTCGGTTCCTTCGGGAGTTGCAGGATCATCTCGCCGATGATGTTGCGTTGGATCTGTGACGATCCGGCGTAGATCGTGCCGGCTCTGGCATTCAGGAAGGTGTTGACCCACGAACCCGAGGTGTTCGCAGCTCCGGGATCGTCGGTCTGGAACGACGACGACGGCGGGCGACCTTCGATGTACAACGCGTCGGCGCCGAGGATGTCGACGGCCAACTCGGTGACCACCCGGTGATATTCGCTCCAATAGAGCTTCGAGATCGCCCCATCCGGCCCGGGGTGATGGCCGGCGAGGAACTGGGTCAGCGTGCGCTGGCCGAGGAACTTCATGATCTGAACCTTCGAATGACACCACGCCAGACGCTGGCGGATGATGGGATCATTCGAGAGATTTCGTTCGCGAGCCATTTCGATCAGACGATCGAGTTCGGTCTGATACCGGATCGGGCCGGTCGCTGCGGCCTCGCCACGCTCGAAGCCGAGCAGCGACATCGCGACTGCCCAGCCGTTGTTCACGCCACCGACGACATTCTGCTTCGGGCAACGGGCGTCGGTGTAGAACACCTCGTTGAACTCGCTCTCTCCGGAGATCATCTTGATGGGTCGGACCTCGATGCCGGGCTGATCCATCGGCACCAGCAGGAACGAGATGCCCTTGTGCTTGGGGGAATCGGGATCGGTTCGCGCGAGCGTGAAGATGTGGTCAGCCAGGTGGCCGGCCGAGGTCCAGATCTTCTGGCCGTTCAACACCCATTCGTCGCCATCGAGTTCGGCCTTGAGGCCGACGTTGCCGAGGTCGGAACCAGCGTTGGGTTCGGAGTACCCCTGGCACCACGTGTCCTCACCGGAGAGCAGTCGAGGGATGTAGTGCGACTTCTGTTCCTCCGTGCCCCACATCAGCAGTGTGTTGCCAAGCATCTGGATGCCGAAGACATCGTTCGGACCTCCGGACGGCACACCTGCACGGGTGAACTCCTCGGCGAGGATGACCTGCTCGGTCGCGGTCAGCCCCGCTCCGCCGTATTCGGTGGGCCAACCGGGTGCGAGATAGTTCGCCTCGTAGAGGGTCTTGCGCCACTGCGTCACGAAGTCGGAGATGGCGTCACCTTCGAGCCCACCCAGGCCGTTCCAGTTCGAGGGGAGCTTCTCGGCGAGGAATGCCTGCACCTTTTCGCGGTACGCCTCGGCCTCTGGGGAGTAGGTGGGATCCATGTCCGGGAGGCTACTCGTCGTCGATCACCGCAAGCCACCGCTGGCCACGAGTGCAGCAGTGCCGACCAGTGGCTGCACGAAGCCGGACGACTCGACCACCTGCAGCCCCGACAGATGCGTCAACCGCATGCGAGCGGCGAGCTCGCGGCGCATCGTGACGAGCATGGCGTCGCCGAAGGTGTCGACGACCACACCGGACAGCACGAAGGTCGACACGTCGAACGCTGCGGCTGCCGAGGCGATTGCCCGACCCACCATGATCCCGGTGCGCTCGATGATCGACGGGGTGGCCCGACGCAGCGGCCGGTTCATCTCACTCTCCAGCGCGTCTGCCGACGCAAAGGCGCTCAGGCATCCGACGGCACCACAGGAACAGAGTTGGCCAGCGGGATCGACGGTGAGGTGGGCGAGGGAGCCTGCGTTGCCGTGGGCGCCGCGGAGACGCATGCCGTCGATCATGCACGCCGACTCGACCGTGCGGTCGAGTACCAACGTGAAGAAGCTCGTCGTCGTGATCGTCTCGCCGTGACGCAACTCACCCTCGGCCGTGGCCCCCGCAAGCGTGTCGAGGAACACAGGGAGCCCGGTCAGGTCTTCGAGGTGCCGACGCAACGGGAACCCCGACCACGCCGGGAGCGCCGCCGGCGAGACGGCGCCTGCGGGCTCGTCGATCGGACCGGCACAGCTCACCGCAACCGCTGTCGGCGCAACCATGTCGTCGGGGCGGGCTGCCAACACCCGGAGTACGAGCTGTTCGAGCGACCTCCACACTTCGCGGCTCGGAGTGCCGATGCGATCACGTACGAGGACCTCACCGGCGTCGTCGACGATTCCGGCCGCGAGCCGGCCCGGATCGACCACCACTGCCAACACCGTCGTCTCGCTCGGATTCACCGTTGGCGAAGCTACTCCCGACTGTCCTTCGACGGATCGCCCGTCTAGCCTTCCGGCCGTGACGACCGATATCGCGGACGACGCCCGATCCCAGCCTCTGGCCGCCGCGCCACCTGCAATGGCCCCCAGCGACGACACATCGCTGAGGGGTTTCGCCGACCTGTTCGACGCGATCACGTCCAACGTCGCACAGGTGCTCCACGGAAAGCACGACACCATCGAGCTGGCGGTGATGTGTCTGTTGGCAGAGGGCCACCTCCTGATCGAGGACGTGCCGGGCGTCGGAAAGACATCGCTGGCCAAGGCGCTGGCGGCGTCGATCGACTGCACCTGGAAGCGGATCCAGTTCACACCCGACCTGCTCCCGACCGATGTGGTGGGGGTGAGCATCTACCAGCGCTCGACCGAGACGTTCGTGTACGAGCCCGGACCGCTGTTCGCCAACATCGTGCTCGCCGACGAGATCAACCGAGCGTCACCCAAGACGCAGTCGGCGTTGCTCGAAGCCATGGAGGAACGCCAGATCACCGCCGACGGCCGCAGTCGACTCCTCGACGCTCCGTTCATGGTGATCGCAACGCAGAACCCGGTCGACCAGGAGGGCACCTACCGCCTCCCGGAGAGCCAGCTCGACCGCTTCCTGCTGCGAATCTCGATCGGCTACCCCGCTCGCGAGGCCGAGATGCAGATGCTCGACGTCCAAGGTGCCGCCACCGGTGCACAGTCGATCCAGCCCGTGATCTCGATCGAGGAGATCCGCGCGATGATGGCTGCCGTCCGCGGCGTCCACGTGGCCAAGGCACTCAAGTCGTACCTGGTCGACCTCGCCGCCACCAGCCGCCGCCATCCCGGGATCGAACTCGGCCTGTCACCGCGGGCGACGTTGCAACTCGCCGCAGCCGCTCGCGCCCACGCTGCGGCCCGGGGCCGCAACTATGCGACGCCCGACGATGTGAAAGCAGTCGGTCACGCAGCGCTGAGTCACCGGGTCGTCGTACGTTCCGAGCACGGCTCGCAGTTGTCCAGCGCCGACGCGATCAGCGAAGTCTTCGATGCCGTCGCCGTGCCGGTGCCGCGTTGAACCGATGAACCGATGAACCGATGAACCGATGGCTCGAGTCGGCCTGACACGACAGGGTGTCGCCGTCATCTTCGCCGGTGTCGCGGCGATCATGGTCGGTCGCGTCTTCGCGGTCATCGAGTTGTACGTGATCGCCGCAGCGTTCTTGGCTGCGGTGGTCGTTGCCGTCGTCTACGTCTGGGCCCGACGACCCCGCGTCGAGGCGAGCCGATGGGTCCATCCTTCGCTGCTGGTCGCCGGCGACATCGGTCAGGTCGACATCCAGCTGCGCCACACGGGTCGGATCGCCTCGATTCCGTTCTTGCTGGAGGAATCGGTGGTGCGCACCATGAGCGACGATCACGTCGCTCGACTCCCTGTCGCTGCGTTGCGGGCCGGCACCACGTCGTCGTCGGGCTATCGGGTTCCGACGGCAACTCGGGGGGCGATTGCGCTCGGACCGCTGCGGATGGTCGTCGGCGACGCGCTCGGCATCGCCCGATCGGTGTCCGATCTCGTCGACGTCGACGAGATCATCGTGGCTCCCCGCACGCTGTCGATCGACATGCCCGAACTGGGCCGTGGCGTCCTCGGCCAGGCCCTGCGCGAATCTTCGCGACGGCTGGGACCGGGCGACTTCCACGGGCTTCGCAAGTACGCCGCGGGTGACGAACCGCGCAGTATCCATTGGCGAGCATCGGCTCGTTCCGACGACCTGATGGTCAAGGAGTACACGATCGAGGGCCTCCACCAGTGCACCGTCGTGTTTGACGCATCTCCGGGAGCGCATGCGAGCGCTTCCAATTTCGAACACGGAGTCACCGCTGCTGCGAGCTTGGTGCACAGCTCGATGCGCGACGGCCTGACGACACGGTTCGTCACCGCCGGCGGAGTCGACCTGCGAGGCCCTGACGTCGTGGCCAACACCCTGCGAGTGCTCGCCCGGATCGAACCAAGCGACGCTCCACTCGCATCGTTCTACACCGACATGGTCGACGGTCTCGTCCTGCTGGTCGTGATCACCGGATCAGATCGAGGCGCGACATGGAGGACGAGCCAGGCGATCTCGGATCCAACGATCACGAGGGTGCTGGTGACCACCAACGACGCCCGGGTCGGAACTCGCTTGGCCGTCGCAGCCAGGTCCGATGACGAGTTCGTCGCAGCGTGGCAATCCCTGGTCGGACGGCCATCAGTTGCTGCCTCGACCGGCACGGTGGGACCGCCATGAGCACGACCGGAAATCGCCGACACCTGTCGAGCGATCTGATCGCGACGCTGATCGTCGCTGCGTTCTCGATGACCGTGGCCCTCGGTTTCGCACGAGTGTTCTCCGCGTGGCCCTTCGTCACGGACATGACCGTGATCGTCGCATTCGGGCACGGCGTCGGCCTGCTCTTGCGGCGATTGCGCATGAGATCGTGGATCGCCGTGCCGATCATGGCGCTCTCGCTCGTGTGGATCGTGCTCGCCGTGTACTACCGCGACACCTTCTCGTGGGCGCTGCCCACCGGTGACACCTGGTCGATCCTGCGATCACAGCTCACGTCGGTGCGCAGTGAGTTCAGGACAGCGGTCGCGCCGGTCAACTACGGCGGAGGGTGGGACGTGCTCGCGGCGACCGGGCTCGCCGCCGCTGTGTTGCTCGCCGACGTCTTCGCCTTCCGCGCCGACGCGCGTGCCGAAACTTTGGTTCCCGGCGGCGTCTTGTTCATCTTCGTCGGTGCGCTGGGCGACGAGCGCTTCCGTGTGGCGAGTGCTGTCGCACTGGTCGGCGTCGGCGTCGTGACCGCAGCGGGGTTGCGGTGGTATCACGCCGAACCAGGCCAACCAGAGTCGGTGACCTCGTCGAGACGGTGGCCGACGGCGATCGCGTTCGGTGTCGTCGTGGCGATCATCGCCGGGTTGGTCGGTCCGCGACTTCCCGGCGCCGACGCCGACGCGCTGTACGACACGAGCGGTCGCGGGAGCGGCGTCACCCAGGTGGTCAGTCCGCTCGTCGACATCCGATCCCGAGTGACCAACCGGTCGAACGTCGAACTGTTCCGGGTGAGCGCCGACGTCGAGTCGTACTGGCGATCAACGGCACTCCCCGAGTTCGACGGCACCACGTGGGGTCTGCCCGAACGCGAGTTGCAGGCGGTCGCCAGCTCGTCGGCCGCTCCTCCTGCGTCGCTCAGACAGAACCGTCAACGGGTCCTCATCGGTGCGCTGGGTGGCACCCTCGTGCCCGCGGCACCCGACCCGTTCCAGGCAACCGGACCGGACGACCCGGACGACCTTCGGTGGGTGCGCGAGACGTCGACATTGGTGACCGTCGACGGCGACCTCCAGACCGGCGACATCATCGACATCGTCTCCGCAGCCCCACAGCTCGACGCCGCCACTCTGACGGCGGCCACCTCGAACGACCCCGGTGATTCGATCTACACCAGCGTGCCCGATGACCTCCCAGAGGTGGTCGACGCGACGGCCCGTCAGGTCACCGCCGGATCGACGAGCACGTACGAGGCCGCGCTGCTGCTGCAGGCGTGGTTCCAACGCGAGTTCGACTACAGCCTGGAAGTTCAACCAGGTCACGGCAATTCGGCGATCGAGAGCTTCCTGCGCGATCGGGTCGGCTACTGCGAGCAGTTCGCCGGTACGTACGCGGCGATGTTGCGCACCCTGGGCATCCCCTCACGCGTCGCCGTGGGCTTCACGTCGGGTGTGGCAGTCGCCGACGGCGAGTTCTCGGTACTGGGCCGCAATGCGCATGCCTGGCCCGAGGTCTGGTTCGACGACATCGGCTGGGTCAGTTTCGAACCGACGCCCGGGCGTGGCGCCCCGAACGCCGAGAACTACACCGGGTTGGCGCCGCAGCAGGACACCACGACCGACGCCACCGGCGCCGAGGAGTCCACCAGCGCGCCAGCGACCACCGTGCCGGCCGGGGCCATCGGCGACCAGCCCGGCCTCGAGATCCCCGACTTCGCCGACCCGACCGGTGGGTCGCAGACCACCCCGGGCGCGGACGCCGACGCCGAGGGCAGCGTTCCGTGGGGTTGGCTGGCGCTCGGGGTGCTCGCTGTCGCCGTCGTCACCGCACCGAAGCTGATTCGCTCGTTGCGCAACCGTGCAACGGCGCAGTCGATCGACCAGCAGATCTCCAGTGCGTGGCAGCGCTCGAGTGCCGCCGTGATGGCCGCTGGTGTCCCTGTTCGACCCTCGGACACCCCACTCGAGGTGGCAGCCAACACCGCCCTCCACTTCCCCGTGGTCACCCGACCGATGACCTCGCTCGCCGACGTCGTCACCAAGGCGACCTATCGGGCTGACGGGAGCACCGGGTTCGACACCGTCGGCCCCTACGGAGCGAGCACGGTGAACGACTGTCGCAACTGGGCGAAGCAGATCGACCGGACCGCCACCGAGTCACTCGACCGGCGCACTCGGCTCCGGCGATACTTCACGCAGTGGCGCTGACGAGCGAAAGCGCAGGAGCGAAGCGCAGTCAACGCAGCGCCGGGGTTCAGCGAGTTGCGTCGTCGTCGACGTCGGGGCGTCGCCCGCTGAGCCAGGCCGAGATCGGCAGCTGACCGAGACGTTCACGTCCCAGCAGGCGCAGCTCGCTCTCGAGGAGTATCGCCATCACGAGGACGAGCACGAACCCACCGAAGGCGACGACGAAGCTCACAGCGAGCCCGCCGATCGTGATCACGAGGCCGACGATCAGCCCCACCGTGAGCATGATCGAGCGCCGACGAGACACCCGGTACCCGCGTTGGGAGAAGGTGGGATCCTGTTCGAGCTCTTGCTCGATCTGACGCAGGATGCGTTGCTCTTCGTCGGAGAGAGGCACGGGGTTCATCATCGCACGTTTCCACACGATCCTCAACGCGGTCGCGACTTTGTTCCCAGGCATATTTTCAACCGTTCTGGCCCACTCAGCGGTCGCGGACCTCCCCGATCGGTTCGCCGTCGGGTCCCCACTGCTGTCCGCCACGCCGCACCACCCGCAGCCGCCCTGATTCGAGCGCGCTTGCAGGACCGATGGCCTCGACGCCGAACCGATCACGGATCTGGTCGAGCGCTTCCGTGGTCGCAGCCCAGTCCGGGCGATCGTCGAGCAGGTCGTCGAGGCTGAGTTGGCGGGTGCTCGGGCCCAGATTCGATCCACCCACGCCCAGCAGACGGACGCCGGGCGACGGATCGATCGACTCGAGCAGCGGGCTCAGCAACCCGATGATCTCGGGGGCGAGTTCCACCGCCTCCGAGCACGTCACGGACCGCGTGATCGTCTGGAATCCGGTGTCGAACCGGAGCTTGAGCGACAGCGTGCGCGCCCCCACACCCGCCGCGCGGAGTCGAGACGCCACAGCGTCGGCGAGGCGCACCAACTCGCGCTGCAACTCGACATGTTCGTACTTGTTCGTCGAATAGGTCTCTTCGTGGCTGATCGACTTCGCCTCTCGCTCCGGTTCGACCGGACGATCGTCGGTCCCCAACGACAGCCCGAGCAGATGTCGGGTCTGTCCGGCGCCCAGCGCAGTTGCCAACACCGCTCGGTCCACTGTTGCGAAGTCGGAGATACGGCGGATCCCGATTCGGTGGAGTTTGTCGAGCGTGACCGGTCCGACCCCCCACAGCCGTTGGACCGGAAGCGGATCGAGGAACTTGCGCTCCTCACCAGCGATCACCACGACCACACCGAGCCCCGGTTCGACTCTCGCCGGGGTGGCTCGTGGCTTCGCCTCGACCGAGGCCAGCTTCGCGAGGAACTTGTTCGGCGCCACCCCGACCGAGCAACCGAGCGAGAGCTCGGCTGCAACCTCCCGGCGGATCATCTCGGCGATCTCCGGTGCAGGACCGAACAACCTGATCGATCCTGTGACGTCCAAGAACGCCTCGTCGAGCGACAGCGGTTCCACCAGCGGCGTGTAGCGGTCGAGGATCGTGCGCACCTGGGCACTCACCTCGCTGTAGAGCGCGTGATCGCCCGGCAGGAACACGGCATGCGGACATCGGCGCTTGGCCACAGCGGATGGCAGTGCCGAATGCACCCCGAACCGGCGCGCCTCGTACGACGCAGCCGCGACCACACCCCGATTCCCGGTGCCGCCGACCACCACTGGCTGTCCCACCAGGTCGGGACGCCGACGCAACTCGACCGACACGAAGAACGCGTCCATGTCCACGTGGAGGATCTGACGCGGTCCGGTCACGACTCCAGTGTGGCCCGTTACGATCCGCGGAATGAACACCTCGCCGGCGCCGAACACCGACCGATCGTTGTCGGCGCTGCCCTCCGTTGGCGTCCGCGTCGGGGCGTTCGCAGCGATCCTGCTCAGCGGACTCGCAGGGGCGTTGATCGGATATTCGCTGATCGCCCTGCAGTGCGACGGTGACTGCGGGCTCGCTGCCGGGATCGGCCTGCTGGTCGGCGCAGTCGTCGCTGCCGGGGGCATGTCGATCGTCGCGGTGCTCGTCATGCGGGCGATCGGCGAGTGGCGCGAGATCGAGGATCGCACGGGGGCCGGCCACGCCCCACGACCCGATGGCCGCTGAACCCGGCGCCGGCGCGACCGTCGGCACGTCGCCCGGCGAACTGCGAGCGCTCGCGAGCGATCTGGCCACCAGGGCCGGTGCTCTTGCGCTCGAGGGTCGACGCGGCCTCGGCGTCGGCCAGCCTGTCGCCCACGACACGAAGTCGACGCCCACCGATCCGGTCACCGAGTTCGACCGCGCAGCGGAAGTACTGATCGTCACGACCCTGCGCCGTGCCCGGCCCGACGACTCGATCGTCGGCGAAGAGGGCGCCGATCACGCCGGAACGTCAGGGTTCGAGTGGCACATCGACCCGATCGACGGCACCGCGAATTTCGTCTACGACCTGCCTGCATGGTGCACGTCGGTCGCGGTCGTCGACGACAACGGCCCACTCGCCGGTGCGGTGTACGTGCCGGTGACCGATGAGCTGTTCTCGGCGGCTCGCGGCGAGGGCGCCAGCCGCAACGGCTCCCCGATTCGTTGCTCGACGGCGTCGGACCTCGCGATGGCCCTGGTCGGCACGGGGTTCAGCTACTCACCGGCTGTACGCGAAGTACAGGCCCGCCGCCTCACCGAACTGTTGCCCCAGGTGCGCGACCTTCGTCGGTACGGCTCGGCGGCCCTCGACTTGTGCATGGTGGCGTGCGGTCGGCTCGACGCATATTTCGAGGAGCACCTCAACTCGTGGGACCTCGCCGCCGGTGTCCTGATCGCTTCTGAGGCCGGTGCCACCACCTCGAACTTCGGATCAGGACCCGCAGGAACCGACGCCACCGTCGCCGCCGCACCCGGCCTGCACGCAGCGCTGCTCACCCTGATCGCCACGATCGACGGCCACCGGCCCCAGCGATGAGCCAACCGCCCGAATAGCGACAGTTCGCTCATCGCCTCGGAGCGACAGCGCACAGCGATGAGCCAACCGCCCGGATACCGGCTGTTCGCTCATCGCCTCGGAGAGCACGGCGACCGGTTCTGCCCGACGTGGTCGCCGAACACAACTCGGATGCGGCATCATGGAGGACGTGGGTACACGCATCCTGGCCGTCGAAGACGATGAACGCATCCGGTCGGCGGTCAAACTCGCCCTCGAGGACGAGGGGTGGATCGTCGATGAAGCCGAGAGCGGCGAGGAAGCCATCGAGAAGTTCGCCCGGTGCAATCCGGACGTCGTGCTGATCGACATCATGTTGCCCGGCATCGACGGGTTCGAACTGTGCCGCACGCTGCGTCGCACCAGCGACGTCCCCATCGTCATGGTCACCGCCCGCAACGACACCCACGACGTGGTCGCCGGACTCGAGGCTGGCGCCGACGACTATCTCACGAAGCCATTCGCCCCCAAGGAGCTCTCGGCTCGGATCAGGGCCCTGCTGCGACGGATCCGACCCAGCCCGCTGGGCCACCCCCGACTGAGCTTCGGCGACCTCGAACTGATCCCCGACGAAGGCAAGGTGCTGCGCGGCGGCGAGGAGGTCCACCTCACCAAGACCGAGTTCCGCTTGCTCTGCGAGCTGGCCGACAGCCCCGGCAAGGTGCTCAGTCGCGAGGTGCTGCTCGACAAGGTGTGGGGTTACGACTACTTCGGCGATGGCCGCTTGGTCGACGTCCATGTCCGGCGCCTTCGCACCAAGGTCGAGGCCGACCCGGCCAACCCTCGCCACGTCGTCACGGTCCGCGGGCTCGGGTACCGGCTGCAGACGTGAACGAAGGCGGCTGGTTACGTCGCCTGGCCAACCGTTCCCGCCCTGCGGCACTCGGGCTTCGTCGGCGAATTCTGTTGATCTTCACGCTCGGGTCGCTGGTGCTGTCGGTCTTCCTGGCCACCACCACCTACGGTTTGACCCGCTCGAACGTGGTGCGCGAGCGAATCGACACCGCTGTCAACACCTCGCAGCGCAACGCGCAAGGTGTCGAGCGCGACCTGCGATCACTCCCTGCCGATGCCGAAGCGGCACGGGCGTCACTCACACGACTCGGTCGACAGGACTATCTGATCTGGTACGCGGACAGGTGGAGTGGCGGCGGGACGACCTTCCAAGACGCCGACGTTCCGCTGGCGCTGGTCACCCGCGTGATCGACGAAGGCACCTCGGCGAGCCAGATCGTTCGCTTTGGCGAAGAGCTGAGTGTGGTCGTCGGGTGGGACATCCCCGGCATCGGCGCCTATTTCGAGGCGTTCAGCCTCGACGAGGTCGATTCGACATTGTCGAGCGTGCGGTTGTCGCTGATTCTCGCCGCGGCGATCACCACGGGGCTCGGCGTGCTGCTCGGCACCTTCTCGGCCCGACGCGCCGTTCGGCCCGTTGGCACGGCGGCGCAAGCCGCGTCGGCGATCGCCGGTGGTCGCCTCGACACTCGCCTGGAGTCCACCGACGACCCCGATCTGCGCGTCCTCACGGAATCGTTCAACGACATGGCCGAGGCCCTGCAGCAGCGGGTCGAGCGCGACGCACGCTTCGCCTCCGACGTCAGCCACGAGCTGCGTTCTCCGTTGATGACGCTGTCGGCGTCGGTCGAGGTGATGGAGGCACGTCGCGACGAACTTCCAGAACGGTCGCAGGCAGCCCTCGATCTGTTGTCGAGCGACGTGAAGAGGTTCCAGGGCTTGGTCGAGGATCTGCTGGAGATCTCGCGGTTCGATGCCGGTGCGATTCGCCTGCACATGGAAGAGCTACTTGCCGCAGAGTTCGTTCGCAACGCGGTCGCCGTCAGCTCGCTGCCCGACACGCCGGTGCTGGTGTCCGAACGAAGTGAACTCGCCTTGATCCGCGGCGACAAGCGACGGCTCGCCCGCGTGATCGCCAACCTGATCGACAACGCTCGTGCCTACGGCGGTGGTGAACCCGAAGTGTCGATCACCGTCGTTGATCGGGACAACGAACCGATGTCGCACATCCTCATTGCGGTCGAGGATCGCGGTTCCGGCGTGGCCGACGAGGAGCGTGACCTCATCTTCGAGCGCTTCGCACGAGGTGGTGGCGCCGGTCGGCGCACGGGCAGCGAAGGTGCAGGGCTCGGGCTGTCGTTGGTGGACGAACACGTTCGCATGCATGGCGGGCGTGTGTGGGTCGAGGATCGGCTCGACGGCGACACGGGGGCTCGGTTCGTGATCGAGTTGATGGCTGCGGAGCTCGACGAATGACGAGGATGCTCGCTCTGCTGGTCACCGCGCTGATGGTGATCTCAGGCTGCTCGATCCAGCCTGACGCGTCACCCAACGATCTGCCGGCCGAGCGCGCCGACGTGTTCGGCGAGCCGGTCACCGGTGGTGAAGCCGCCGGCACGAACCGCATCTACCTGTTGTCGCCCACCGCCCCGGAGGAACCGCAGCGACTCCGCGCCGTCCAACGCGATGTACCCACCGCCCCCGCCTCGGTGCTCTCGTCACTGTTCGCCGGCCCCAACGCAACCGAGCGGCGTGAGGCCCAACTCGACACGGCGATCCCGCCCGACGTCCAGTTGATCGCGGCGCGGCCCGTGGGTCAGGTGCTCACGATCGACCTCTCGGACGCGTTCGACGAGCTGACGCCCGACGGCCTACGTCTTGCGGTCGCCCAGATCGTGTCGACCGCCACGGACATCGACGGCGTGGAGTCGGTGCAGCTGCGCATCGGGGGCGAACCCCAGTTGTGGCCGCTCGGCAACGGCGAACTCACCAACCGACCACTCACCAAATTCGACTATCCCGGCCTGGTCGAATCCAGCCAACCTGCCTTCCCAGCCATCCCGTCGCCGGTCCAGTGACCGGGACCTAGATCGAGGACGCCATCGCATCGCGCGCGTGCCGGTACGGTTGGAGACGAAGGAGGTCGCCATGACCAACGTGCTCGAGGTGCTCAGCCAGGAAGGCGATGCGATCGTCGACAGCGCGGCCGAGGCGCTCCAACGATCGGGGCTCCGCCACTACGCCGAAGCCGGGCCCGACGCAGCACGCGACCGCCTCGATCAGCTGTTCACGTTGGTGGTGCAGAGCGTGTCCACCCGCGATCTCGTGCCGATGATCGAGCACACGACTCGGATTGCGCACGAACGCTTCGAAGCAGGTTTCGACATCTCCGAGGTGCACACCGCCTTCAACGTCCTCGAAGAGGCGATCTGGACCAAGGTCATCGAGGCAACGGCACCCCGCGACCTCGCAGAGGCACTCGGATTGGTGGGCACGGTGCTCGGTGCCGGTCGTGACGCGCTGGCATGCACCTACGTGTCACTGGCGTCCCACCAGCACGTGCCGTCGCTCGATCTCAGCGCACTGTTCCGTGGCGGTGTGTGATCAGCCAGAGGTTTACCAGCGGGCGTCGGCGCTTGCACCGAGCCGCATCGCGCATCGGTCTCGGTGACCGCGTGTTGGACGATTGCCACGTTCGCTGGTAGCACTTTGCCATGGCGTGGGACAGCACTCGACCGATCCCGTGGAACCGGCTCATCCGTGAATGGTTGATCTATGCGGCGATCATGTCCGCGGTTTTCCTGATCTTCTTCCGCAGCGACAACGTCGTCGGAGCGATCGCCGGCGTACTGATCAGCGGACCGCTGTACCTGGGATTCGGTGCCGTGATGGCCAAGTTCGGCTACCAACGGACCAGGTTCAAGGATGCTCGTGCCACGTCGAAGAAGTCAGCCGACGCGCCGGTCGAAGCACACAACGGCTCCCCCACCGACGGATCACGGTCGAAGCCGGCTCCGACCAGCCGCACGGCGGGTGGCGGGAGTCGACCCAAGTCGTCGAACCGGAGGAGGCGGTGATGGACGCTTCGATGGACGCCTCGTCCGATCAGCGGTGTGTGATCGCCATCGATGCCGGCACCACGGGCGTGCGGAGCCGCGCCGTGTTCGTCGACCGGCGGCCGGCAGTTTCGTCGTATCGTGAATTCACCCAGCACTACCCCTCCCCCGGTTGGGTCGAGCACGACGCCAAAGAGATCTGGGCCGTCGCCGCCGAGACCTTGTGCGAGGTCGTCGGAGAGGTCGGCGTCGGCAACATCGCAGCCATCGGCATCACGAACCAACGCGAAACCGTGCTCGCATGGAACCGTTCGACGGGTGAGCCGTACGGCACCGCCATCGTCTGGCAGGATCGGCGTACCGCCTCACGCTGCGACGAGCTGACGGCAGCCGGCCACCTGCCGCTGATCCGCGAACGGACCGGGCTGGTGCTCGACCCGTACTTCTCGGGCACGAAAGCGGCCTGGCTGCTCGAACATCGCGAGATCCCCGTCGATGACGATCTGGCGATCGGCACCATTGATTCGTGGTTGGTGTGGAACCTCACGGGCGGTCACCGATTCGTCACCGACGTCACCAACGCAAGCCGCACGATGCTCTGCAACATCCGTACCTGCTCGTGGGACTCCGAACTCTGCGAGCTGTTGGGCGTGCCGATCGATGCGTTGCCCGAGATCGTCGCGTCGAGCGGACGCATCGGCACCACGGCACCCGACTGCGGGGTACCGGATGGCATCCCGATCAGTGGCATTGCGGGTGATCAGCAGGCGGCACTGTTCGGTCAGGCGTGCGTGCATCCGGGTATGGCGAAGAACACCTACGGCACCGGCTCGTTCGTGTTGCTCAACGTCGGCGAAACGTGTCCCCCGGCCACCGACGGGATGCTCACGACCGTCGCCTGGAAGCTCGCCGATGGCACGGTCCACTACGCACTCGAGGGATCGATCTTCGTCACCGGCGCCGCAGTGCAGTGGCTGCGCGACGGTCTGGAGATCATCGACGATGCTGCGGCGGTCGGACCGTTGGCCGAGTCGGTGGCCGACACCGGTGGCGTCTACGTCGTGCCGGCGTTCGCCGGGCTCGGGTCGCCATGGTGGGATCCATACGCTCGCGGAACGATCGTCGGGATCACCCGAGGGACCGGCCGAGCCGAGATCGCACGAGCCGTCGTCGAGTCGATGGCGTATCAAACTCGCGACGTCGTCGACGCGATGACAGCGGCGAGCGAGACCAGATTGGTCGAGCTGCGCGTGGACGGGGGCGCCGCAGTCATGGATCTGCTGTGCCAGTTCCAAGCCGACCAGCTCGGCGTGACGGTCCAACGACCGATCGATCACGAGACGACTGCGCTCGGCGCCGCCTATCTGGCCGGACTCGCCGAAGGGGTGTGGTCATCCGTCGACGAAGTCGGCACGCACTGGGCACTCGAGGCCCAGTTCACCCCGGCCGACGATCGCACCACTGCGGATGCACTCCACGCGCAGTGGCTGCGAGCCGTCGAGCGGTCACGGCACTGGGTGGCGTAGCACCAACGCATCAGCGAGGCGGAGCAGCAGCGAGAACCGCACCCGCTCGCGCTCGTGAATCGGGTTCCCGGTACGCCCTGCGGCCACCGTGAGGGCCGAAGAGACCATGTGACCCCACAGCAGGTCGCTGGGAGCGGAGTCGTCGAGGCCGTCGAGGTGTTCGCTGCCGGCGAGGAACGCAGTGAGCCAGCCCATGTCCGGAGGCGTGCCGATCTGCGAGAACAATTCACCCTCGCCGAGCACGACCACCCAGTCGGTCTCGGCGAAACGCTGGATCCCCCCGACCATCACGTCGAGCCGTTCGTCGGGACGACTCTCGGCGATCGCCGCGCCGAGCGCGAGTGCCGACAGGCTGGCATCGGTGCGATCGGGATCGACAACACGGATGCTCTCGACGGACACGCCGTCGACAGCATCGATCTCTGCGGTGAGCAGCGGCATCAGGTCGTCGTCGGGCAGCAGGACGGTCAGTTCGTCGATCGCACGACCGCCACCTTGTTCAAGGATCTCGATAGCCAGTACATCTCCTCGAACCGCACCGATCCTGCTGGCCACCTGGCCGAGCGCTCCGGGGCGATCCGGCATCCAGACCCGTACGACGATCGTGATCACGGCCCGGACGGTACAAGTGACGACGACACGCGCTGTATCCGCCTCGTGAGCATCGTGTGAACTGCTCAGCCGAGTTTCGGGAGACCTCGTTTGAGGTTGCGGATGGCCTGCTGGATTCGCTTCTCGTTCTCGATCAGCGCGAACCGCACGAAACCTTCACCGCCAGGGCCGAAACCCACACCAGGCGACAGCGCCACATCGGCATCACGAACGATCAACGAACAGAACTCGACCGAGTCCATCTCGGCGTACGGCTCAGGAATCGGCGCCCACACGAACATCGAACCGCCCGGCTTGGGAATGTCCCAGCCGATGCGACCGAGCCCCTCGATCAGTGCATCACAGCGCGACTCGTAGATCGCACGAATCTCGTTCGGATAGTCGGCAGCCTCGTTGATCGTGACAGTCGCCGCGATCTGCACCGGCTGGAACATGCCGTAGTCGAGGTAGCTCTTCAGCTTCACGAGGGCCTGGACCACCTCGGCGTTGCCGAGCAGGAAGGCACTCCGCCAGCCGGCCATCGAGAAACTCTTGGTCATCGAGTAGAGCTCGACCGCGCACTCCATGGCTCCCTCGGCCTGCAGGATGCTTGGCGGCTGGTGGCCGTCGAAGCCCACATCGGCATAGGCGAAGTCGTGCACCACGATCATCTCGTGCTCGCGACAGAAGTCGACGACTCGTTGCATGAACGCGAGGTCCACCGTGGCACCGGTGGGGTTGTGTGGGAACGAGATCACCAACACGCGCGGCTTGGGCCAGCCGACATCCCACGCCGTCTGCAGACTGCTCATGAAATCGTCGGCGAAATGCTGGCGTTGATCGGGGTCGGCCAGGAACTTCATGGGCACCTGGCGCAGATCGGCACCGGCGAACAACGGGCCGTAGATGTGGATCGGGTAGCTCGGGCTGGGCACGATCGCCGCGTCGCCACGGTCGAGCAGCACCCACATGAGGTGACTGAAACCTTCCTTCGAGCCGATCGTATTGGTGATCTCGAGTTCGGGGTCGAGGTCGACGTCCCACTTGTTCTTGTAGTACCCGGCGATCGCCTCTCGCAGTTTCGGCAGACCCCGGCTGAGCGAGTACCGGTGGTTCTTCGGGTTCTGGGCGGCCTCGGCGAGCTTGTCGACGGCGATCTGCGGGGACGGGATGTCCGGGTTCCCGAACCCGAGGTCGACGACATCGGCACCTGCCCGACGTGCCTCGATCTTCAAGCCGTTGATGATCGAAAAGACGTACGGGGGCAGATTCTCGATGCGCCGGAACTCCATCGTTCCGAGGGTATCCGCCCGCCGTGTGCGATGCTGGCAACAATGCCCAAGACACCAGCCCCCGATTGCATCCACGTCGTCATCGAGATCCCCCGCGGGAGCCGCAACAAGTACGAGATCGACCACGAGGACGGCAACATCTACCTCGATCGTCGTCTGTTCACGGCGACCACCTACCCGGCTGATTACGGCTTCCTGCCCAACACGCTCGCGGGCGACGGCGATCCACTCGACGCACTCGTGCTGCTCGAGGATCCCGTGTATCCGGGCGTGATTGTCGAGTGCCGACCGATCGGCGTGCTCTACATGACCGACGAGGCCGGCGAGGACGCCAAGCTGATCTGCGTGCCGCCGCGCGAACCCCGGTTCGAGAACGTCAACGAGTTGTCAGGTCTGCCGCACCAACTGGTCGAGGAGATCGAGCACTTCTTCAACGTCTACAAGGCGCTCGAACCCGAGAAGCACTCCTCCAGCGAGGGCCTCGGCGACCGTGCCGCTGCCTGGCGCGAGATCCGCCAAGCCCAAGCCAACTACATCCCGCACTGACCGACATCACACGCGGTTCCCCAAGCCAGGCGATGAGCCAACCGCCCGAATACCGGCGTCTCGCTCATCACTCCCGGTGAAGTCACGCCGGCGATGAGCCAACCGCCCGAATACCGGCCTCTCGCTCATCACTCTGCGGGGCGGGGCGGGCCGGATGCGAGTTGCGGGAGCAGCGCTGCACCGACGGCTCCCGCGAGCGGGCCGTGGTGGGCGAACTCGATTCGTGGGATCGGCCGCAGATGTGGCTGGTAGAGCAGTTCGCCGAACCAGCGACGGATCGGGCCGAGATAGAGATCTGCGCCCCGGGCCAGCCCACCGCCGAGCACGAACAACTCCGGGTCGAGCACGTTGGTGAGGTTCGACAGCCCGAGTGCCACCCATCGACCGAAGTCGTCGATCACCGCCAACGCCGCTGGATCACCCTCGCGTGCTGCTGCCTGGACGTGTTCGCCGCGCACGGCTTGCGGATCACCACCGGCGTGACGAACCACGTCGTGGAGCCGATGACCGGTCGCTGCGTCACGAGCGAGCATCGCCAGGCCCGAACCCGACGCATAGCGTTCCCAGCAACCCCGCCGCCCGCACGGGCACAACGGGCCCGACGGATCGATCACCATGTGGCCGAACTCGCCGGCGAACCCGTTGACACCTCGCTGCAGCGCGCCGTTGGCAACGACGCCGCCACCGATCCCCGTGCCGAGGGTGACCAACATCATGTCGCTGGTTCCCGCGCCGGCGCCGAGCAACCACTCGGCGGCGGTTGCACACGTTGCGTCGTTGTCCACGTACACCGCCGCGCCCACCCGCTCGGTGAGCCGATCAGCGATGGCGAAATCGGCCACACCGTCGAGATTCGGTGCGGCACGCAAGACGCCGGCGCGCGTCACCAATCCCGGGACACCCACGCCGATGCTGCCCTCGTGGCCGAGGAGTTCGGCCAGTTCGAACAGGACGTCGATCAGCGCGCCGAGGCTGTTCTCGCCACGAGGGGTGGGACGCTGAGCGGTCTCGATCACTTGGCCATCGGGGTCGATCACGACACCCTGCGCCTTGGTTCCGCCGACGTCGATCCCGACACGTCGGGAAGGAACCTCGCCCGCGATGCGGGTTGCGGTCACGCCTCGGCGCGAGCCTTCAATTCGCGTACCGTGTTGAGGATTCGGACCTCGGCGCGCCGCTTGACGAACCCGGGCAACGGGATCGCGAGGTCGATCTGTAGGTCGTAACGGACCTGCGTGCGGGCGTCGCCGTCGGGTTCGAACCGCCACACCCCGTCGATTGAACGCTGGATGTCGCCGCTCAGCATCGACCACCCCATCTCGTTGGGGGCATTCGTGTAGTCGTACTTGAGGGTGTAGTGCGTGCTGCGCCCGAGGGCCGACGCACGGAACTCGACCTCGAGTGGACGACCCTCATCGTCGGTGGCACGAATCTGCACGTCCTTGATGTCATGCGCCCACATCGGGTAGCTCTCGAGATCGATCGCGATCTGCCAGACGCGTTCGTGCGGGGCGTCGATGGTGATGATCTCGGTCGCGGTCTCAGCCATGGCCATCATTCTGGTCGATCGAGGCCTCCGAAGTGTTGACATCCACCTTCGCCTCGTCCAGCCCTGCGTCGGCACGTGGCGGGAAAACCCCGTGGAACGCACACCAGAGGCCATTGAGCCCGAGGCCGAACATCGGAACGAGGGTCCCGACGGCGAGCGATGTGCCGGGTGAGCCGTCGTCGGCCTCGGAGCGCCCGAGGGCGGTCGCGAATGCCACGATGATCTGCACGGCGAGCATCGCCACCATGACCCGGCGTACCCGAGACGGCGTGGGGGCGCCGAGCAGGAGGTACATCTGCATCACGCCGATTTCTTCGGCCCGGCTGCGTTGCACGGCGTTCCAGAACGACCAGAGGAAGGCGAAGACACCCACGGCGAACAACGCCATCGCCGTGATCGCCCCCACCCATTGCGCTGCCGTGGAGAACACGACTGCGGCGTAGACGGCGGTGATCGTGAAGCCCACCGTGCCGATCACGTCGGCCAGCACGATCACGTCGCCCGCCCGCTTCTCGTCGCTGGTCACACTCCGAGTCTGCCAGCACCCCATCCCGTTTGCGTGAGACTTCGGGTGGACCGGGTTCGCATCCCGTTTGTGTCGGACTTCGGGTGGACCGGGTCACCCAGAACCCGACACAAACGGGTTGGGCGACCGTTGAGCGCCGGCTCAGGTGTCGTCGGGCCACGCAACTTGCAGGGTGTCGCCGAGGCGGCGGGCGAGCACGTCATAGGCGAACTCGTCGAGCACCCGTTGGCGTGACCGCTCGCCCATTCGTCGGCGCAGATCGTCGTCGTCGAGCAGCGTTGCGAACGCGTCGGCGACCGCTTGAGTGTCCTCCGGGTCGCCGATCACGAAACCGGTCTCACCATCTTCAACGGCTTCGGCGGCACCCCCCGAGTCGCCGGCCACCTGT
The DNA here is from genome assembly GCA_031426215.1 of Actinomycetes bacterium. Classification (GTDB taxonomy): domain Bacteria; phylum Actinomycetota; class Acidimicrobiia; order Acidimicrobiales; family Ilumatobacteraceae; genus Sva-07. Next base: position 4,436 of record JANPKU010000040.1, on the reverse strand, counting down.
GGGACTCCACACGAGGCCGCCTCGACGAACACGATCCCGAAACCCTCCTGCTCCAGCCCGCCCCAGCGATTGCGGCACAACATCGCGAACACGTCCGCACAGCCGTAGAGCTTGGGAAGATCCTCATTCGCGACACGGCCGAGGAAGGTGACCGGTGCGGCGAGTTCGTCTGCGAGCCGTCGCAATCGATCGTCGTCTCGGCCCCCGCCGGCGATCACCAACCGCAGCTTCGGCCGCACCCGACCGAGGCGCGTCGCAGCGCGTATCGCCGTATCGAAGCCCTTGCGGGGTACGAGTCGCGAGATACTGACGATCAGCTCGGCGTCGGCGTCGAGTCCGAAGTGCTGACGGGCGGCGAGCCGTTCGGTGGCGTCCAGCGGCACGAACCTGGCGGGATCGACACCGCACGGCACCACCGTGATCGGAAGGTCTCGACCAGCAGCATTGACGGCTTCGGCGGCCGGGTATCCACCGGCGGCGATGATCCCGTCGGCTCGGCGCAAGGTGTAAGCGAGCGCCTGTTGCGCACCCGGTAGGCGCCCGGGCACCGTGACCTCGGCACCGTGCAACACGAGGTGGTAGGGCAGATTCAGCGACGGCCCGATCAGTCCGAGGGGGACCGCAGGGTCCAGCACGACGAAGTCGGCACCGAAATCCTTGGCCAGATCGTTGACCTGCTTGACCATCCATGGATGCGGCAGCAGCACCGGTTCGCGGGTGCGCTCGATGCGGTACGGCTCACCGGCATCGAACTCGGCCGTGCCCGCATACGGGCTGGTCAGCACGGCGAACGATTCGGGTGGGAGGCGACGCCACCATTCCCACAGCAGCGACTGGATACCACCGATCTTCGGAGGGAAGTCGTTCGTGACCAGGAGGTGTTTCACGACGTGGCGCTCGTTCGGGATCGATCGTGCAATCGGTCGGCGGCCCAGCTGGCGTGTTCGGCGAGGATCGGGTCGATGTCGTGACGGTAGTGCTCGACCACCCGCTGAACTCGTGCATCACCGGGGTCGCCGATGTTCCCGATGACGACGAGCGCATTGCGTCGAACCCAGCGGAACTCTCGGTTGGTGACGTACCAATGCCCGTATCGGGCATCGATCCAGTCGTCGGGGGCGTCGAGCAGTTCGATGGCGTCAACCCACGCGTCGGCGCGTTCGTCGAGTTCGACCGTGTTGCGGCGGCCGAGGCGAACCGAGATCGGACAGGCGTCCTGGCAGTCATCGCAGCCGTAGATCCGGTCGCCGATCGCCGTTCGATACTCATCGGGAATCGAGCCGGGCTTCTGCAAGATCCAGCTGATGCACCGGTTCGCGTCGATCACACCGGGGGCGATGATCGCCCCGGTTGGACACTCGTCGATGCAGCGAGTGCAGGTGCCGCACCCGTCGGCGACCGGCCCAGGGGTCGGCTCGTACGGCGCCGTCGTGACGATCGAGCCGAGCACGAACCAGCTTCCGGCACCCGGGAGCAGGAGGTTGGCGTTCTTGCCGTACCAACCGAGCCCGGCGCGATGAGCGACCGCCCGGTCGACGATCGAATTGTCGTCGGCGAACGCCACGGCACGGTGATCGGATCGTCGGATCTGCCGACACACCTCCCGCAATGAGATACGCAGCGAAGCGTAGTGGTCGACCCATGCGTATCGCCCGACCCGAGCGTGGGGTCCGCTCGCCGGCTCCGGTGGATCATCCTCCGTCAGGTACGGCTTTGCCGCCACGATGACCGAGTGTGCACTTTCGACCGATCGGAGAGGATCGGTCGATCGTTCCGGATCGCGATAGGTGAACCCCATCTCGCCGTGAAGGCCCGCCTCTCGGCGTCGGAAGAGCTCGGCGCGCGTCTCGATGAGGACGTCGGCCGACGTGACTGCGACGTGGGTGATCCCCGACGACTCCAGCTGTGCGCGTACCTCCTCGATCGTCAGCAGCGGGTCAGGACGTCGCACGTCGTCAGGGTACGGCGCTCGCGGTGGGGACCTGACCCCGAACCGCCAGGCGCCACGCAGACGGGCTGCATGGGTCTCACTGCCGACAGTGCTCGATGGCCGCAAAATGTCTTCTATGACGAACGTTGCAATTCGATGAAATTGGCGTGTCACCAGCCCAACATTTCGTTCGATTTTCAGCGGACGCTGGGGATCGGATTGCGAACGCCTCCGATCTAAACCTCATGTAGAACATGAGGTTTACCACATCCTGCGCTCCAGACCCCTTGTCTGGGCCTCGTCAACAGTTCCTCAAGGTTTACGTAAGGTCTTAGCTTGCCCCTTTTCAGCTCGGTTGTGTCTCACCTACTGTCTCCCAGATCACGACCGAAGCTGTTGGGAGAGTTGGCCGAGATGTACTCCACCATTGAAACATCAGACACAATTCAACGACTCGACGTCGAAGCATTTGGGCGTCCAGACCACGACCTCCGTTGTTCTACAGCGGGGCGATTGTTGGTCGTGGCGGAACATCAATTGATGGCCGCCGGACTGCAACTGGCACTCTCGCAGCGGGGATGGCACGTCGAGACCGACGACGCAGCGACCGCATGCGCCTTGGTCGATCACGCCCGTCGATTCGAACCACACTGCGTGTTGCTCGACACGCAACTGCGAAACAGCGTCGGAAGTGGCATCGCCCTCATCGAACCGCTCACGGAGTGCGGCGGTCACGTCGTCATGCTGACGGCGGAACGTCGTCGAACGGTTCTCGCGGAATGTCTCGAGGCCGGAGCGGTCGGTTGGATCGGCGTGCAGGCTCCGCTCGACGAAGTCGACTCGACGCTGGAGCGCGTCGTCTCCGGCGCCGCGATCGTGGGACGCACCGAGCGGGCCGAACTCCTCGAACACCTCCGCCTCGAGCGCTCTCGGGCGTTCCGGGCCCAGGCGACGTTCGAGCAGTTGACGCAACGCGAAGCCCTGGTGCTCGCCGCCCTTGCCGACGGCCTCACCGCCGAGGAGATCGCACGCCAGCACTTCGTGGCGTTGACCACGGTCCGCTCTCAGATCCGTGCCGTGCTGCAGAAGCTTGGCGTGCGATCGCAGTTGGCGGCAGTTGCACTCGCCGACACGCATCGCGAACTGCTGCCGTACGGGTCGAGCGCGGCTCGTGACCGTCGCCGGGTCACTCCGGTCGGTGGCATTCCCGGCCCAGCCTTCGCCGTTCGCACAGCCTGATCGCTGGCGGTGCCCGCCGATCAGGCGGCAAACAGAACGACGGCCAATGTGCCCGCGATCAGCGGCGGCCCGAACGAATAGCGCATGTGCAGACCGCGTCGGTGGATGCATGTAGCGACGGCGATGGCCAGGGCCAGCAGATGGCCGGCGATTGCTCCGTAGAGCACGTACTCGAGGCCGTACCAGCCGAGCAGTAGCCCGAGCACCGCTGCGAGTCTCACGTCGCCGAACCCGAGCACCATCATTCCGGTGAACTTCGTGGTGGCGATGTAGACGAGCGCAAAGACGTTGACGAACAGCAGCCCACCGGCCACGGCAGTTGCGAGCGACACCCAGTTGCGCTCGACGATCGCTGCGAACACCAACCCGCCCGCCACGGCGGCGAGGGTCAGGTAGACGATGCGCGTCGGGAGGCGCTGGATCCTCCAGTCGATCACCGCGAGCAGCACGCCCCCGAAGATGAACGCCAGCACGGCAGGGAGTTCGGGGCTGAGGCCGAGTCGCCAGAACGCCAGGGCGAAGAGCGCAGCGGTGGCGATGTTGAGCGAGTGCTTGTGTGCGAGAGCGGTCAACGACATGCCCCGACTGTAGGAACACACGGGCTCGTACGAATTCATCAATCTTGGGGATTTCACGGTTCTGGTCCGTCTTTAGGTTTGTCTCCGACCCACCTCGATCGGCGGGGCCCGGGATCTATCAAGGAGACACAGGACATGTTGAACATCGTTGAGAAGTACTCGGCCGAGACCGCTGTCGAGTCCGAGGACGGCGTCGTCGCCATCGAGTACGTGGTGGTCGCTGGCGCACTCGTCGTGGCCCTCGCCGCGCTGTGGACGGCATTCGGCACGACGCTGTCGACCAAGCTGCAGGCAATCGTCAACAGCATCAAGTGATCCGACTCGGGGGGAGGGCTGCCTCCCCCCGGCCGGAGACCCTCTCATGAACCGTTCGCTGAGATCCCAACGTGACGACCGAGGCGTGGTCGCGCTCGAAGTCGTCCTCGTGATGCCGATCCTGCTGATGCTCATCATCGGGACCGTCGTACTCGGCAACTTCCTGAACCTGAAGACGCAGACGAGCGGGCTCGCCCGCGACGGGGCGAGATCAGCTGCGCTGAGCCGGAGCCTGCCGGCGGACACTGCGGTCGTCGGTGCGCCGTGTGCCAATCCGTCGGACCCGACCAAGTTCGTCACCGTGCAAGCCACCAAGGCTGTGTCGCTGCGCAGCGTCCCGTTCCTCCCCGACCTCCTCCCGGACACCATCACGG
>JANPKU010000039.1:0-14809 GCA_031426215.1 Actinomycetes bacterium | reverse complement strand
GATCAGCCTGCCGCTGCACTGGAACGACGACGGCCTGCCGATCGGCGTGCAACTGGTGGCGGCGTACGGTCGCGAGGACCTGCTCATCCGCGTCGCCAGCCAACTCGAAGCTGCGGCACCCTGGGCCGACCGCCACCCCGCAGTGTGATCGATCTCGATCGGGGTCAGACCCCAATCGAGATTGCTGGTGCGGCGTCAGGCAACGTTCGGGGCGTCCCCGACCCGCACATCGGCGGCGCGGTTACATGGGTGATCGGCTGCGCGTGAGGGCATGCCCGTCACGTCGTCGGTAGTGCGAGCAGCGCTTCATCCTCGGTGGTTGCAAACCGTGTGACGTCGTCGAGGTGATCTCGCAAGACGTCCGCGATGAGTCCTTCGACACGATCACGTAGTCGTTTGCACCAGCCCACGCCCAGATCTTGACGTCGGTCGCAGTGTCGAGTCCGACGTCGGTGACGTGGCGACTGTCGGGATACTCGACCGCCAGCTGGCGAAGCAGGTGCCGTGACAGGTTCTGGTCGAACAGGAGTCTCACGCCGGGGTGGCGAGACGGCGTTCACGCATCGCAGCGAACTCGATCGCGGCACGCACGTGGTCACTGGTGAGCTCGGGGAAGTCGCTGACGATCTGGTCGCTGGTCATGCCCGAAGCCAAGTAGTCCAACACGTCGTACACGGCGATACGGGTCCCGACGAAGCACGGCTTACCGCTGCGCACCCCGGCCCGCGTCTCGATCATCGATGTCAACTCCACGCCTGCCACGATACCCCGCACATCTCATGACACTGGACGACCACGGACGCCCGCCAGACCGGTCGGCCTGATCGTGAGCTGTTCGATGAATGGCCGACAGCCGCTTGCGAGGTCGTCACACGCTGGGGCGACCGGTTGCTCAGCACCAGCAGGACCGAACTCACGAACGCAGGTGCCCCCGACCGCCGGATCGTGTCACATTCGTGGACCGGGCCAGCGTTGCTCACGCGGCACTAGCTTCCATGAGGTGGGGTTGATCGTTGCGAGCACGGAGGTGTGGATCATCCGATGAACGGTTGGCTCGTTGCCAACCTGGCCGGCACCGCGCTGATGGTCGGGTTCATCTGGACGATCCAGGTACTCACGTACCCAATGATGCGGGCCGTTCCCTCTGAGGGCTTCGTCGCCTTCGAGCTGATGCACCGCAACCGGGTGACGGCAGTGTTGGCCGTGCTCGCACCCACCGAGATCGTCGCCACTGCCGGTGTCGTCGTATTCGTCGACGAGGTGCCGGGTTGGCTCTCGATCGGCGCTGCGGCGCTGCTGTTCGCCATCTGGCTGTCGACGCTGCTGTTCTATGCCCCACTCCACATGCGGCTGTCGACCGGCTTCGAGGACGTCGTCCATCGCCGGCTGGTGCGTACCAACTGGATCCGCACGGCAGCGTGGACCGCTCGCGGCGTCGCCGCCGTCGTCATGATCGCCGTCGCGACCTGACCCACATGAAGGGCGCGCGATCTGCGCCCGAGAGTCCGGATTGCGCACGGTGGGGGCGCTGATGGCGCAACGCGCAGCGGATCGGTCACGATGGGGAGATGACCGAGGGTCGGGGATCCACTGCGCAGTCGGTCATCGCGGGATTCTGCGTAGCGATGTTCACGATCGCGCTCGCAGCTCTGGTGAGCTCGCAGCTCTCGTTGATGTCGGTGCTCGATCCCGTCCGGGCCGAGCGGGCGGCAGACCAGATCGCCACATCGCGCTTCACGGCCGACGTGATCGGGCAGACAGTCGAGCGGGCGGTCACGCCCATCGCCGGCGCTGACATCGCATCGCAGTTGGCGACAGCCACGAGCACCGATCCGCGGGTCACTGCGGTAATCAGTTCATCGCTGATGGGAGCGCACCGGACAATCGTCGATGCCGACGCCGGTTCGGTGCCCGACGGAAACGTCGCCGTGCGCACCGCAATTGCGCAGTCGGTGCTCGACACCGCAACCGCAGCGGGCGTCGATCCGGCCAGCCTCGATGCCCTGCAACTCGATGCCGCTGCAGAGGGGGCGGGGTTGCCGTCGGTCGTGCCGACTGATGTTCCGAGCCTCGGTCTCCGCCGGGTCGCCGAGACGACACGCATCATCGCCGGAATTGCGGTGCTGATCTTCGGACTCGTCGCCGTCGTCGCACATCCTCGACCAGGTCGTGGCCTCAGGCGACTCGGCATCGTCGCCGTTGCGGTCTGCGGGACGTGGCTGATCGGTCTGCTGGTGACCGGCACCATCATAGGCTTGGTCGCCAACACCCTTTTCGGCGAGATGTTGCAATCGGTGTGGAATGACGCGGTGGGATCGATGCTGTTGCTCGTCGGCGCCGGAGTCGCGATCGGGGCCGCCATGGTGTTCGCCGGGATAGCGGCCGACGGTTGGGCTCGTGAACGCGCCCAACGGCGGGCTTGGTGACCGGCCCGACCGATCGGTCGGCCTTCACCCGCACCGTCGTCAGTCGTCGAGAGCCACGCGACGGGCTGCTCTATCGATCGCCTCGACGAGCTCCCATTCGATGCCGACGTCAACCTCGATGGCCACGGCCCCGCAATGCCAACCGCGCTGGTTCAGGTACAACGCCGTGCGCAGATCGTCGAGCTTGCACTCGGCGAACGACCCGCTGGTCTCCCGGTTCTCCCACACACGGCTCGCAACGGTGCGCATCTTCTCGAGGCTTCGGTGAGTTCGGTAGGCGTCGAAGGTGTGCGACGACTCGTCGACGGTGCTCGAAGTCATCGGACTGCTGATGTTCACCATCGAGTTGAAAGCGTCGGCGACCGTGTCGAGCGAGACGAGTGACATGCTCCTTCATCGACGGGAATGGCCGCGACCTTGACTCGAGAGGGCGGCTTGCTGCCCGACGCCGATATCAGGTTCGCGGTGACATCTTCGACGGCTCGAGCAGACGGGGGCCCATCAGCTTTGCCATCAGATGTTCGCCCGAGGTCATCGGGGCGTAGCGGGGGGGATTCGAGGCGTCGGCGCACGAGGGCAGGCATTCGATCACCGCGTCCCAGTTCGGCTGCTGGAACCACGCGACCGATCGGCGGCGCACAGGCCCCGAGGCGCTGGCCGGCGGCGGCACTACTCGGTGCAACGTCGACCGCCACCGATCGTTCGACCATTCGGCCAACAGGTCGCCGACGTTCACGACGAACGACCCGGTCTGAGGGATGACGTCGTGCCAGCGTCCTGCGTCGTCGCAGATCTGCAGTCCGGGAACCGGATCTGCGAGCAGCACCGTGATGCTTCCGTAGTCGGTGTGAGCGCCCATGCGCATCTGGTTCGGTCGGGGTGCACCGGCACCATCGCGGCGCTGATAGTTGTTTGCGCGCATCACCGTCGGACCTTTGTCGAGGTAGGGCACGTAGTGATCGGCAGGCATGCCGAGCGCCACTGCGGCCGCGGACATCACGTCGTTGGCCACCTGATCGACGGCGTCGAGGTACGTGAGCCACGTCTCACGAAACGTCGCCGGGATCGACGGCCACACGTTGGGGGCGAACAGCGTGTCGCGCCGAGCCACGTAGTGCGGATCGGCGAGGTCGGCGTCGGACAGTTCGAGGCCCGCGTTGAACGCTTCGAAGAGGTCGGTCGGCAGGTCCTGTTCGCCGAGCGAGTAGGCGAGCGCCTCGGAGCCTTCGGGGGCGTAGCCGCGGTTCGCAGCGCGATCCTCGACGAAGTACTTCATCTTCTCCCGCGGCTCCAGGTCGAAGAACGCGGCCGTGACATCGAGCATCTCGGTGGTCAGCGCTTCGTCGACGCCGTGCCCACTGATCGACAGGAATCCCGAGGTCCGAGCTGCATGGTCGAACTGCTCGGCCACTCGTTGGCGGTCGCTGTCGTCACCTTCCCGGAACGGACGGAGATCGATCGGCTCGACGCGCATGCGGCGACAGTACCGGCTGCATCAGATTCGGCGATCTCGTGCCGATCGTTCAGATCCGCTCGCCGAAGGCGTTGAGCAGGCCGTGCATGCCGCCGAAGGTGACCACCCGGAACTCCTCTGCTGCGCCGACCCCGTACTTCGCCCCGAGACCTTCGCTGCCGGCGCGCAGCATGAGCGGCATGACCTCGGCGACGTCACCTGCGGCGAGCGCGTCGTCGACGCGGGGAAGTCGCCAGCCCCCGGTGGCCGCCTGCAGCTGCAGCTGATTGAAGAAGTTGAGCATCATCGTTCGATGGCAGCAGGCTGCGGCGATTCTGCGATCGAGCGTTGTCGTGGTGTCGACCACGTCGGTGACGTCGATCACCCGGCGCCCGAAGTACCAGCGTTCGAAACAACCGTGCGGGGCCAGCGGTGCGCCGGTGTGCGCCGACACCTCATCGAAGTGTTCGGGATGGTGCAGGTCGAACTGGCTGGTCCAGAACGACTCGTCGACCGCGCGAGCAACGGCGACGTGATCGAGGTTGTCCTCGCCGTACATCGCGTACGGATCGAACGTCACCAGCGCATACGGCCGGTACGTACGCACCGCGTGGATGATGCGCTCACGCAACTCCACGGACGAGACGTCGCCGAGCGTGTCGGTCGGATAGCCCAACTCGACGATCTCGTGCACGCCGAGGATCGCCGCGGCATCCTCGAATTCGAGGCGGTTCGACGTGGCGGTCGCCGCCCCGTCGGAGCCCACCGAATCCCACCGATCGTCGGTGGCCCTGACTACCACGACCCGCCATCCCGCGTCGCCCCACGCGGCCACCGTCCCTCCGAGGAACAGGGCCACGTCATCGGCGTGGGCCACCACCAGCAGCACCACTCGACCTTCGCCCGACTCGATCGTGCGCACCGTCGCCACCACCTTTCGGACGGTACCCGATGCGTCGTGGATGCCTCGTGCCCCGGTCGGGGCGCCACGGTGCAAGACTCGTTCGATGAGCGAGTTGGCGATTCACGGGGGGACGCCGGTGCGAACCGAGCCGTACCCGCCGTGGCCGGACCACGGCGGCGCCGAACGCTCGAACCTGCTCGAGGTGCTCGACTCGCGACAGTGGTGGTCGTCGCAAGGAACCAAGGTCCACGAGTTCGAACGCCGATGGGGTGCACTCCACGGCACCGGGCCGGCCGTTGCCGTCACCAACGGATCGCACGCGATCGAACTCGCACTGCTCGCCACCGGCATCGGACAGGGCGACGAGGTGATCGTGCCGTCATGGACGTTCGTCGCAACTGCAGCATCGGTCCTGATGGTCAACGCCGTCCCGGTGTTGGTCGACGTGGAACTCGGCACCGGATGCATCGACCCGGACGCCGTCGAAGCCGCCATCACCTCGCGCACGCGTGCGGTGATCGCCGTCCACATCGCCGGACACCCCGCCGACATGGATCGCCTCACCGACATCTGTGCGCGCCACGATCTCGTGCTGATCGAAGATTGTGCCCACGCCCATGGCTCGACGTTCAGCGGGCAGATGGTCGGCACGTTCGGTGCTGCCGGCAGCTACTCGTTCCAGGCATCGAAGCTGATGACCGGCGGCGAGGGCGGCGCACTCGTCACCACCCACCCCGAGGTGCGCGCTCGGGCGATGTCGTACAGCGACTGTGGTCGACGTCCTGGCGAATGGTTCTACTCGCACTACGCACTCGGCGGGAACTACCGGATGACCGAGTGGCAGGGAGCCGTCCTGCTCGCCCAACTCGATCGGTTCGAGGCACAGCAGCAACGCCGCGACGAGCACTCGGCGCTCCTGAACTCCGAACTCACCACGATCCCCGGCGTGTTCCCGCAGACGCGTGACCCGCGCTGCGATCGCCAGGGCAACTACTGCTACGTGGTGCGCATCGACCCCGACGAGTTCGGCGCCGAACGGGAACCGGTGCGCCTCGCGCTCGCTGCTGAAGGGATCTCGCTCACGATGTCGTACCCACCTCTGCACCAGCTCGACGTGTTCCGCGACCCCGACGGCTTCGCTCCGCGCCACCGCGACTGTTCCGGCATGCAGGATTGGGCGTCGCTCACACTCCCGGTCACCGAGCGACTCGCGGCCACCACGCTGTGGTTCACGACGTCCGTGCTCATGGGCTCGAAGGACGACGCGCTCGACGTCGTCCGTGCGCTCGAGAAGGTGCAGCACAACTCCGGGGCACTGTCGTGAACGACGACTCGACGACTGAACTCGGCGAGCCGTTCGTGTGCGTCGAACGCAGCGCCGTCGAGACGTTGCACGGGCTCGGCCCGTACCTGATCGCGGTCAACGATCCGCCGTGGTCGTCGATCGCCGATCAGGTCCCTGCGCCGGTGACCGTGGTGCCGTCGCACGTCATGGAAGTCGCCAAGCTCGACATCGACGTCGAGCACACCGCCGACGACGGCGCCGAGGTGGTGGTCGGATTCGGCGGCGGCACGGCGCTCGACACCGCCAAGTACCTCGCGTGGAAGCGCGGGCTGCCTCTCGTGCAGATCCCCACGATCACGTCGGTCGACGCCGGGTTCACCGATGCGATCGGGGTGCGATCCGAGGGTCGGGTCCGCTACGTGGGCGCCATCGTGCCCGAGGAGGTCGTGCTCGACATCGATCTGATCCGGTCGGCACCGGCCCGCCTCAATCGTGCCGGCATCGGCGACGTGCTGTCGTGCCACACCGGGCTGCACGACTGGCGTGCCGCCGTCGAGGTCGGCGCAGGGATTGCCTGGGACGAGGCCGCTGCCGAGCTTGGGGAATCCTTGCTCGCCGAACTCGACTCGGTGATCGTCGACGTTCGCGAGTGCACACCGGAGGGGATTCGCTGGCTCGCCCACTGCTACCGCCGCATCGGCGCCGCCTGCGCTGCGCTCGGGCACAGCCGGTTCGAAGAAGGCTCCGAGCACTTCTGGGCCTACGCCTACGAACACGCCACCGGCGCGCATCATGTCCACGGCGAACTGATCTCGTTCGCCGTCGTCGCGCTCGCCCACGTCCAGGACAACGATCCGGAATTCGCGCATCTCGTCGTGTCGGAGGCCGGCGTGCGGGCACACCCCGACGACCTCGGGATCAGTCGAGCCCAGTTCGTCGAAAACCTGGTCGGGCTGCGCGCCTACTCCCACCATGAGGGCCTCGACGTCGGGGTGGCCGACCTGACCGACATCACCATCGACGACGCGAACCTGGCCTTCGACTTCGCGTCGACGCTGCCGCGGGTCTGACACGCAGTCCGGGGCGCCGGGCGCGGACGGCACCGGTCAGCTCAGCCCGAACTCCGACAGTTCGACCGGGCGGCGCTCGTCGATCGAACGGTGCGCGGCCGCGCCGGTCGCGACCGCCCACATCCCCTCGGTGACCGTGACCGATTCGCGGAGACCAGCACGGATGGCATCGATCAGATGGAGGTGCTCCATGTAACTCGCGCCCTCGTGGAACTCGGGGTACGGCACTCGTGGGTCCATCGGTGCGGGGACTTCGCGGACACCCATCCCCATGTGGTGGGTGTGGCCGGCCGCCTTCGAACGTTCGCCGATCCAGACGGTGTCGCCGGGGACAGTCCCTTCGAGCTTGGCGAGGTCGCCGGTGATCGTGATCTCCTGTTCGTAGCGACCGCCCTCGGCGAACATGCACAGGTCGAGCGCCCCACGCACGCCGTTCGAGAACTCGACGATCACGAACGCGTTGTCGAGGATGTCGGAGCGCTCTTGGCGGCCGTCGATCTCGTAGTACTCGTCCAGGTGGTTGACGTCCTGCCCACCGCTCGCCATCACCCGAACCGGGTGGGCGCCGGCGACGAGGTGCATCAGGTCGAAGAAGTGGCAGCACTTCTCCACGAGTGTGCCGCCGGTGTTGCGGGTGAACCGGTTCCAGTCGCCGACCTTCTTGAGGAACGGGTTGCGGTGTTCGCGGATCGACACCATTCGAGTGGTTCCGCACACACCGGTTGCCAACTGCTCCAGCATCGTGGCGGGCGTCGGCATGAACCGGTACTGCAGACCCATCCACGTGATCGCATCGCGGTTCGCGGCTGCATCGACGACCTGCTTGCAGTCGTCGACGGTGGTGCACAGCGGCTTCTCGATCAGTACATGCTTGTCGGTGGCGAGTGCGTCGGCGAGCACCGACGCGTGTGTGTGGTTCGGCGACGTGATGACGACGACGTCGATGTCCGAGTCGGCGAGCAGGTCGCGGTAGTCGGTGTACACGGCGGTGCGTTCCCTCGCCGCCTCACCCTCGGGTCCGGCGGCGACACAACCAAGCCCCCACTCGATGCTGCTCGCCACCGGGTCGGCGAGCGCTGCGACCTGCGCTCCGTCGATGTGGTTGATGTCGAGGATGTGCTCGCCGCCCATCATCCCGCTCCCGATCACCCCGTACCTGATCGTGTCGTCGCTCACGCCCACCACCCTACTGAGGTCGACCGAGCGGATCGAACGTCCGCACCAGACGCCGGCTGGGTAGGGCGACGCTGTCGAGGATGGGTCAGATTCACCCTGCGCACGATGCATTTCTCACTCTGAGCGAGGACTCCGCCACCCACAACGTGAATGGGCTGTGACATCCGGAACTCGCCCTTGTTGTCATGCCGAACGCCACCTATGTTGAGTTTACGAGCAGGTCGTCATTCGGGCGGCACGTGGGGCAGTCGGGCGAGACATGTACAAGAATCCACTTTCGGCGAAGTCGGTAACCTCACGCAGCGTGACGCCGCGCCGATGGCGACCGGCCGCGGCACTGTGCACGTTCGCGATGCTCGGTTCCGCACTCGTCGCCACCGGTCCGGCGACAGCCGCACCGCTCGCAAACCAAGCGACCGAGAGCTACCCCGGACTTGCCGAGAACGAATCGGAACTCGTGGCCGCATTGAGCGCCGGCGCATTGCTGGTCGAACTGGCCCCGGTCACCATCGACGTCACCTCATCGTTATCGGTGTCCCGGCCCGGCACGATCGTGCGCGGCGCAGCCGATGGATCGTCCGTGATACGTCTCACCGGCACTGGTCGTGTGGTCAACGTCCGGCGAGCGGCCACCACTGCCACGATCGATCTGGTCACGATCACCGGCGGCAAGAATCCGACAGGCGCCGGCGGCGGCATCAACATCGAGCGCGGCGCCCGTGTGACCCTCACGAACTCCACGGTGACGGTCAACCAGGCACGCGACGGCGGCGGCATCAACAACGACGGCTCGATTCGTATCGAGAGCAGCACGAACGACAACAACACCGCCGAACGCAAGGGTGGCGGCCTTCGCGACAACGGGACCGACACCGTCGTTGTCAACTCGACGTTCGTCGGGAACAAGGCGAGCCAGGGCGGCGCGTTGTCCAGCACCGGCACGACCGACCTCACCCACGCAACGATCGTGCGCAACCAGTCGACCTCGAGTTCCAGTGCCGGCGTCGACCGCAACGGCGGCACCCTCCGCGTGCGCTACTCGATCATCGGAGCGAATGTCCGCGACAACGGCTCCGCGGCCTCCGACTGCTCCGGCACGCCGGACCTGATCGGCCTCAACCTGGTCAGCAACTCGGGCGGCTGCAACCCGGTCGGTCCGATCATCGTGGCGCAACCTGGTGTCGGCGCCCTCGCCGACAACGGTGGTCCGACAGCGACGACCGCGCTCGAAACCGGGAGCGAGGCGCTCGACAAGATCGGACTCACTGCAGGTGGCAGTTGCGTCTCGGGTGTCGCACGGGACCAGCGCGGCACCGTCCGCCCGTTCGGCAACAAGTGCGACCTCGGCGCGTTCGAACGTTCGCAGCTCGCGGTCGACGTGAAGCTCGCCGTCGACAACTCCAACTACGGCCTCGGCCCGGACACCGTCGAGGTCGGCCTCACCTCGCTCGCTGTCGACGACATCCTGAGCTCCCTCGTCCAGCCGACGTCGGTGCCGAGCGAGCAGGAGCTTCGTTCCAGCGCGCTGCGTTCGATCGCTCTCCGCTCGATCACCATCGAGGACGTAGCGCTCCGCTCGATCGAGCCGAAGTCCACGGCCCTCCGTTCGATCGCGCTGCGGTCCATCGCACTCCGCTCCATCGCCTTACGGTCCATCGCGCTCCGTTCGATCGCGCTGCGCTCGATAGCGCTGCGCAGCATCCCTCTCTCGGAGGTGCCGCTCGTCGACCAGAGCTGGGAGGACTTCCTCGCCGGCACGGACTTCGAGGGAATTCCGCCACAGTCGATCACCCTCGAGGATCTCGAGCTCGCCATCCCGAAAGTCGACACCAGTGGCCTGTCGCTCGAGAGCATCGATCTCTCCAGCACCGCGCTCCGTTCGATCGCGCTCCGTTCGATCGTGCTCGCCGACGCAGCACTGCGCTCGATCCAGGTCGGCGAGGCACAACCCGACGGCAACTACGCCGACGAGTGGTGCGTCATCCTCGGCGACCTGTGCGGCACCAACGATGACCAGATGACGACGACCGAGATCGGCGATGCCGATCTGCTGACGATCCAGCTCGCCGGCGGCGACGTCGACGGCGACTACGTCTACGACGTCCCGCTCTCCGGTCTTGCCAGCACCGCGCTGCGAAGCATCGCCCTGCGCAGCATCGCCCTGCGAAGCATCTACATCGAGAACACCGCGCTGCGGTCCATTGCTCTGCGCAGCATCGCGCTGCGGTCGATCGGCGCCATCAGCTCGATCGTCGACTGCGGTGCATTCCCCCCGGGCTGCTCGACCGAACCGTCGAACAATTTGACCCTCGGTGACGTGCCGGAGTCGGCCCTCGTCGGCGACATCGGCGATCTCGTCGACCTGCCGGCGGACCTGCTGGCGGGCCTGTCGCTCGGCGACCTGCTGCTCGCGTTCGCCCCACCCGAAGTGTCGCCGTGGGAGCAGCTCGACCTGCAGGACCTGCTGCTGCAGAACGTTGGCGAACCACCACAGAAGACGTTCGACTACGTCGCGACGATCAACGTCAAGGAGTCTGCCGCGAACCTCGACGTCAAGCTCACCCTTCCGCAGGGGTTTGCGCTCGCCACCCGACCGGGTGAGGGCGCGACGTTCGACGGTGCAGGCGTCGCTCGGACCAACACCGGCCTCGGCGTCGCCGAGTTCCGGATGAACGCTGTCGGGGTCGGCCCCCACACCCTCAGGGTGCCCGTTCGGGCAGGCATCGTCACCGGCGACGGCTTCGTCGCGAACGTCGATGTCAGCGCATCCAATGGTGGCACACCGGTGACCGCCCGCGCCGAGAAGGCCGTCACGGTCGTCCAGGCCGGCGACACCGGTGGTTCGACCGCGGTGGCCACGCTCAACTTCGGCGACCTCCGGCTCGCCCACGTGTCGAGCAACGATGATGCCGACCTATACCAGTTCACCGTTCCAGCTGCCGACGCGGGAAGCGGCGCGCGCATCCTGCTGTCGAACATCCCCGACGGCGTCGACTACGACCTCGCCGTGTACGAGCCCGGTGACGAGCCGTTGCGGTCCGGGGCTCAGATCGAGCGCCTCAGCAGCGTCGGCGAGGTCCGTTACGACCTCAACCCGGTCGACGACGTGTACCCGACCGACCTCGTCGGCGACGTCGCCATCGACGTCCCCGCACAGTTCGGGATCAGCGGCTACGTCCCGCGTGACGTGTCGAGCCGGCGCTCCGACGCCGACGAAGAGGTCCGGATCCCCTCGCTCGAGGCGGGCACCTACTACGTCGCCGTCACGTCGTACCTCGGTTCGTCGAGCAACTTGCCCTATGGGTTGCGTCTACGCATCGACGACACCGACAACCTTCCGGAGTGTTCCAGCGGGCCGCGCTGGAACGCCGGCGACCTCCCCACGGCACCGCTGAACCTCGGCCCGACGCCGACAAACGCGAACACGCTGTACCTCACCAACACTCGTTGGTTGGCCGGCGAAATCGGCGTCGACGAAGCGAACGCCGTCATCGCCGCCGCTGAGGCGACAACTGGCGTCAACGGCGTTGTCGCCCGCATTGTCGCGCTCGATGCGGTCCCGGGCGTCGCTGCGGCCTACGACGCATGGTCGGCGAATCGCTGCAGCCCCGACGCACGCAACGACGTGGTGCGCGAGATCGGACGCGTGCTCGACGGAATCGACGGCATCGACAACGTCGTGATCCTCGGCGGCGACGGCGTCGTGCCGATGGCCGCCGTGCCCGACCGGACCGCCTACTCGAACGAGCGGACGTTCGCCCGTGACATCCTCAGCGACAACGGTGACTCCAACGAGGTGTCGGGCACGCTCGGCGCCGGCTACCTTCTCAGCGACGACCCGTACGCCGCAGATGCCGGCTACGAGATCAATGGCGCCGATCACGAGCTCTACGTGCCCACTCGCGCCATCGGCCGCCTCGTCGAGGATGGCCAACAGATTCTCGGCCAGCTCCGGAACTTCGTCACCTACGAAGGCCGCCTCGACCCGGCGACGCTCCCCGGTCTCGGTGACGCCACCGCCGCCGTCACCGGCTACGACTTCCTCACCGACGGCGCTACTGCGGTCGCCGATGCCCTCGACCCGGGCATCGGGGCCGGCAACCTCGACGAGACCCTGATCAACGGCACATGGGACCGCGACGGCTACCTGGCGCTGTTCGCAACGGGCGGCGCAGACGTCATCTCCCCTAACGCGCACTACGACTACGAGTCGCTGCTTCCTGCAGCGAACGACGGCACCTACTTCGAGAAGACCGACCTGGTCACCACCGACGACTTCGCCGGAACCAACGACGGTCGGCTCCCCGAGCGCTCGGTGATCTTCAGCATGGGGTGTCACGCAGGACTCAGCGTCTCCGACGTACAACTCGGTGTCACCTCGCTCGACTGGGCCGAGCTGTACGCCGGGGGTGACAACCCGTGGCTCGCCCACACCACCTACGGCTACGGCGACACCGAGATCGTCGCGTACTCCGAGCGCCTCGCCGAGCTCTTCGCCGGTCAACTCGTCGAGCTGGCCGCAGCCGACGGCTCCGGTCCGGCGTCGCTCGGCGACGCAATCCGCATCGCCAAGCAGGACTACCTCGCCTCGACGCTCGTGCTGAGCCCCTACGACGAGAAGATCCTGCAATCCTTCACCTACTACGGCCTGCCCATGTACTCGATCGGGGGACCGGCGATCACATCGCCGTCCGCAGGTGCGCTGGCTGCGCCGCCCGCGATCGCAGAAACCCAGGTGTCCTCGCCCGTCACGTTCGGTCAGACGCAGAACGGACGCACTCCGGTCACCGTGACGCTCTCCGCTGACGGCGTCGGCGGCGACGCCCCGTCAGGTCCCGCACACCTCAACCTCGTGGAAACCAACGATGGCAGTTACTACGAGGTCGACGGCAACACGGTCACTGCTCAGTACCGGCCGGTTCAGCCGTTGGTCGACAGCGAGATCCCAGCGGACCGCGGACCGGCGGCAGGCTTCCTGATCACCGGGCTGACCAGCGCCGATTTCAACGGCTTCACGCCACGGTTCCTACGCCCGACCGTCGACCTCGACGCGAACGAACGACGCATCGAACCGGCCGACGGCTCATTCCCTGCGTCGCTCCAGCGGGTGACCACGGGCGGCTCCGGCGACCAGCGCCTCCTGCTCGCAGCCGGACAGTTCGAAGCCGACCGCTCCGACGGCGCAGCGGCCGGTGCGGGTGGCCGCCAGCGCCTGTTCACCTCGATCCGCGGCGAACTCTACGCACGTGGGGCGAACGCCGACGGGGTCGGCCCCACGTTCTCCGACATCTCCGGCAACGACGACCAGACCGATGGTGTCGTGTTCTTCGAAGTCGACACCGACGCCAGCGCCCGCCGCGTGGTCGTGGTGTACAGGGAGACGTCGAACAACCAGTGGCGGTCACTCGACCTGTTCAAGAGCACGACCAACAGCACCGTGTGGGTCGGAGGATTCCGTCCATCGACGACGGCCCCGGTCGAATTCTTCGTCCAGGCAGTCGACGCCGACGGCGACGTCTCCATCTCGAGCAACAAGGTCGAGAACTTCTTCACGACGCCGCCGTCCGAGGATGTGGAACTCGTCATCACACTGGTGGTCAAGCCACCGGTGACGATCGTCGAGGGCTACTACACGGGCCCCGTCTCGTTTGCGATCTCCTCGCCGACTGGCACCGAGAATCTCGAGTACTCCATCGATGCCCGCCCATTCGATCCGTACGACCCGTCGAACACCCCACTCGTCGAGGGCGAAGGTGGCCATGTCGTGTACGCCCGAGACACCTCGACCGGCGCACAGCAGTTCTTGTACTTCGTGATCGACAGTGCCGCGCCAATCGTGACCGCCGAGGCCAGTCCGGATGTCGAGTGGGCGAACGGTCCAGTCGATCTGCTGGTCGCTGCGACCGACGTGGGACAGAGTGGAGTCGCGAGCATCGACTACACCTGCACGCCGGCCACGGCCTGCACCGGCACCGGCTCGATCTCGCCCGATGAGGGCGACGTAGATGTCGCCGGCACGATCCGCGTCGGTGCGACGGCGGACGTATCCGTCACCGCCGTCGACCGGGCCGGCAACCGTTCGGCACCCGTCACCCGGTCGATCAAGATCGATACAGCGAAACCGTCTGTCATCGTGTCCGCCGAGCCGGCCCCGACCACCGCTGACGGGTACGTCAAGGACAGCGTCGTCGTCACCATCACCCCTTCCGATATCGACTCTGGGATCGCCCGCGTCGACTACAGCGTCAACGGCACGAATGCCACCGCTGCGAATGGGTTCCCACTCACGTTGAATCTGGCGAACACCGGCACGACCACGATCACCGCCACCGCGTACGACGTCGCCGGCAATGCGTCTGATCCGACCACGCTCGTCGTCAGGATCGACAAGGGTGCGCCGACGTTGACGTCGACGGTCACCTCGGCCACGCCGGGCAACAGCGGCTACCAACGAGCCACAGCAACGATCACGCTCACCGCCACCGACGCCGACTC
>JANPKU010000038.1:0-50047 GCA_031426215.1 Actinomycetes bacterium | reverse complement strand
GATGTCGGCGCGCGTGGCGTCCTCGATCGCCGTGGTCATCCTCAAGTCGTTGGCGAGCGCGTGCCGGCGCCCGTCACGTTGTGGTTCGACGTCGGATTGCCACAAGGTGAAGTAGTCGAGATCTTCGAGGTAGGAGTCGATCGTGCGGTGAGATCGGTTCTGTGCACGTAGAGAACGGGCCCATGAGTCGGTCAGATCCATTCCGTGATCATAGTGGACTTATGCGCTGTAGTTGCGGTATGGTTACCTCGTGCAACGCGAAACACCTGGTAGTGGGGCGGGTGGGGCTCGAACCCACGACCCACGGATTATGAGTCCGCTGCTCTAACCGACTGAGCTACCGCCCCGCAAACACGTGCAAACCAACCTACCCAGCGGACAACACGGGTCAGACCCGTGTTGTCCCTCAGGCTTCGAGGGTGGCTTTGAGGCGGCCCAGCGTGGCAGCCATGCCCTTCTCCATGTTGCTCGATCGACGCACCACGGTCTCGTAGACGAACTTCTGCACACCCTTGGGCGGTGCGAACGAGAACGACTCGGTCACCACCGTCGAACCGTCATGGGCTTGGAACTCGTATCGCCACGTCGTATAGCCCTCGGCGAGGAACTCGAACAACGCATCCGGCTCGTAGCTGGTGACTTCCGACGACGTCGTCCACCGCTTCAACGTGACAGGACCGACCTTGGCAACGTTGTCGCCGCTGAAGATCGCACCAACGCCGGGACCGTCAACGCCGTCGGCCCATCGACACGCCACACACTCAGGGCTCCACTCCCCCATTCTCGAGATGTCTGAAACCGCGGCGAACACCTCGCCGACCGGCCGATCGATGACGATCGAAGTCGAGCCGGTGAGCGGTTGTGGAGTAGATGCCATGGCGAAGTGTGACACAAGGAATGACGTCAACCGTTGACACGTCCTGGGCGAGGACGAGAAATGGACCCCCGATTGCTCGAGGGTCCATTTCCGCGCTCCGGGAGCAGGGCTCGAACCTGCGACAAGAGCATTAACAGTGCCCTGCTCTGCCAACTGAGCTACCCCGGAAGGTCGAACGGAGAGGTTACCGTCTGGATCATTGCCATCACACGTCGATGCGTGATCGTGCACGAGTACAGCGCCGTAGCGCATCCATGAACGTGTTTTGCCCGCCGCCGCGACGGGTCGCTGGCCGCCCGGTACGGCAGGCGGAACTGATCCTGCGGTATGTCGAGGACGCGGCTCCAATGCATGGTGGCCATCTCGAGATCGAGCCCCTCGTGAAGATAGAGCTTGACTCGAAGCCGTGACTCGTCGACATCGAACTCGTGTCGTAGCCAGGTCACGAAGAGACGAAGGAGCATCGGATGAGTGTTGGCCATCGAGACCGATCCCTGGGTCTTGCTGCCCTCACCTGCGTACAGGCCAAGGGCGAACATCCGGAGATCCCGCTCGGTGAACTCGCCGACGAGTGACTCGGCCTCAGCGCGGCAGCGCTCGATCTCCTCGAGCTTGCGCACGTGCCAGGGGTGCGGCTTGTGATCGGTGTGACCGCGATTGCGGGGCTTCGGGATGAACTCGACGTCACGGACCCACACCGATACCGACCCCTTGGCCACGCCGAGTTCATTAGCGATTTCCTGCAGGGTCCACGACTGCGCTCGCAGCTCTCGCGCTCGCTCTCGTTCGACGAACTTGCCTGGGTATCCCATACGCCGATCATGACGCCGGGGTACCCCAGACTTGGCTGGCGCTCAGGCCGAGGCGAGAATCGGCAGGGTCGGTGACTCGCTGCCGCCGGCAGGCTCTTCGGTGACCCCGAGGACAAAACCGGTCGGGTCGGCATCCGGGAAGCGTTCGGCAACAGCGCCATCGGGCCCGGGTCGGAACGTGCCGACCGAGGTCGCACCGTCAGGGCCGACCAGCCACAGCTGGTACGTCGCGGAATCCTCGAGCACCGGCACTCCATCGCCGGTCACCACGAGTGCACCCTCCGAATCGGAGTAAGTCACCGTGAGCGCATCGATCTCACCGGTCAACGATCTGATCGTCGCATCATCAGCCTCGACCACCGCAGCGATCGGATCAGACGAATCGTCGTTACCCGAGACTAGTGCGACACCGCCGACTGCGAAGAGCGCAACAGCAGCTGCCGCGGCGAGCAGCGCCGGGCGCAATCGCCGACGAGACTCCATCGACACGACGGTCGCCACGGGAGGCTCGAATCCGACACTCACCGGATCGGCTGTGGGCTCAGCAGTCTCTTGGGGGGTTGAAGCGATCGCAGCGAGCACCGATCTACGCAGGGCCGCAGGCGGCACGTCGGCGTGTCGCCGCTGGAGCGCAGCAGCCGTCGCCAACGCCTCGTCGAGTTCTGCCGCCACCTGGGCGTCGTGTGCCACTGCAAGATCGAGCTCGCGCTGTTCCTCGACTGACAGCTCACCGAGCACCGCCAGTGCGATCAGTTCATCGATGCGTTCGGAGGTCATGGCGCCGCTCCAAGTTTGCCACTCAGCTTCTTCAAACCGAGACGAACTCGGCCCTTGACCGTGCCGAGGGGAAGATCGAGACGTTCGGCGATGACACCGTGGCTGTCACCGTCGAGAAATGCCATCTCGATGACCACTCGCTGTTCGTCGGGGAGTTCGGCCACTGCCCGAGCCACTCGCTCGGCTTCGATCGACGCAACGACGGTGTCGTCGGTCGAGTCGACCTCCGGTGATCGCTGCAGCCCGGAGCGTTCGATGCGGTCACGTTGCGACTGCTCGCGACGAACCCGGTCGACAGCGCGGCGACGAGCCATCGTGATCGCCCACGTCGACACGCTCGCCCGTTCAGGGTCGAAGCGGGTGGCGGTGCGCCACAACTCGACGAACACCTCCTGTGTGACTTCCTCGGACATCGCCGGGTCACGAAGTACCCGCTTGACGGTGCCGAAGACGACACCCGCCAGTTCGTCGTACAGGGTGGCAAACGCGTCGTTGTCGCCGGCCTGCACCCGTTGCATCAACGACACGTGATTGGGGCCAGGGGAAACGATGGGCTCATGATGCCAGGGATGCACCCAATCGAGTGGCATCCAGACCGCAGCGAGCGCCGTCACGGCAGGCCCACGAACGATGCAAACGACATGGCACTGATGGAGACGATTGTCGGCGAGGGTCCGGCCTCGGACGACCACAGACGTGCATACCACGGAGCGTCGGCGCCGAGATGCTTCGGGATCTGGAGTTGGAGGAAGACCTGGTCGCCGTCGACGATCTGGGGCACCCGCCACGCAGAACTTGCTCCTCCGCTGAAATGCACCATCAGCACCTCCGCCTCGGCGGCGAGGCGCACCATCGCCAGCACATCGACCATCGACACGAGGAGACGGCCATCTGCGTCGACGACTGCGTGTTCGAGTGCACGCTCGATGGTGAGCGCACCGTCGAGCATCCCTTCGAGACTGAGCAGTGGAGCCGACATGCAGTTGGTTCGCACCGCGACCACATTTGGATCACCCCGAACCTCGCTGCCACGCGAATGTGGCGAGGAGGCCGAAGCCTCCTCGCCACATTCAGTTCGTTCTTCTAGCGGTGTCATGCACCGCTGAAGGTCACGGCATCAACACTGCGTCGATGACGTGAACCGTGGCGTTGGCCGTCTGGATGTCGGCGCAACCGACCGAAGCCTGACCGTTCACCATGAGGGTGCCGTCGTCGGCGACCTCGAGGGTGATGTCGGCACCGTTGACCGTGGCCACCGAGTCGAGCTCGGCGAGGTCGGCGCTCGACAGCTTCTCACCAGCAACGACATGCAGCGTCAGGATCGACGTGAGCAGGTCGGTGTCGGCGAGCACGGCGTCGAGGTCAGCAGCCGGGATGGCGTCGAAGGCCGGGTTGGCCGGTGCGAAGATCGTGAACGGACCATCGCTGTTCAAGGTGTCGACCAGGCCAGCGGCCTGGACGGCGGCGACGAGCGTCGACAGCACCGGGTTGTTCGACGCCGCAGTCGCTGCGGTGTCATCGGTCATGCCGGCGAACGAACCTTCACCGTCGGCGGGAACCGCCGAGCAGAGCGGGCCGGACGGCTCCATGGCAACTTCCTCCATGTCGTCTTCCTCCATGGCGCCCTCTTCCATGTCGCCCTCAGCGGTGGGCATGAGCACCTCACCGATGATGTGGACGGTGGCGTTGGCAGTCACGACGTTCGAGCAGAGCACGTCGACGCCGTTGACGGTGGTGCCGTCAGCGCCGAACTCGAGCGTTCCGCCGTTCACGGTCGCGGATGAACCAGCTGCGCCGAGCGCCGCTGCATCGAGGCTCTCGCCGGCGATGACGTGGTACGTCAAGATGGAAGTCAGGAGCTCCTGGTCGGCCAACACGGCGTCGAGGTCCGCAGCCGGGATGGCAGCGAACGCATCGTTGGTGGGTGCGAAGATCGTGAACGGACCATCGCTGTTCAGCGTGTCGACGAGGCCGGCTTCGCCGACCGCGGTGACGAGTGTCGACAACAGCGGGTTGTTCGATGCTGCCGTCGCTGCGGTGTCGTCGGTCATGCCGGCGAACGAACCTTCACCCTCGGCCGGAACGGCGTCACATGCCGGTCCGAACGGGCCGTCGGCCATCTCTTCTTCCATCATCTCGGTCGACTCGGGGGCTTCGGTCGCTACCGGAGCATCGCTGGCCGGAGTGGCGTCGTTGGAGTCGCTGCCACAGGCGGCGGCGACCAGTGCGAACGAGGCGATGGCAACCATCACCTTCGTGTTGCGATTGCGGGTTTTCATTTCATTCTCCTTGTGAGGGGTTGATGTTTGGGGGGTTGGTGTTCACGCTGCTGAGCAGCGACCTTGTGGACTTCGTCGGGTGAGCCGGGGGGCGGATCACTCGATGAAGACCACGATCTGGTGATGCCCGGAGGCACCGTTGGGGAGTGGTTCGGCTCGCTCGTCGGTTTGGATCACTCCTTGACCGTCGGTGGCACGACAGCGGATCGACGTGCGTGCTCCTGCCGTCGGAGTCCAGCGGAAGGCCCATTGGCGCCACGTGTCGTCGTTGAGCGCCTCGCCCAGCTCGCACGGCTGCCACGGGCCATCGTCGAGCTGCACCTCGACGGCGGTGATGCCACGAGTCTGGGCCCAAGCGACTCCGCCGATGGCAGCGGTCCCGTCGGCGTTGCGGGTCAGTGTTCCGAGACCGTCGACCGAATCGATGCGACTCATCAGCTTGATCGGGGCCCGGTCGGCATAGCCGCGAGGCACCCAGTACTGCTCGAAGTCCTCGAAGGTGGTGAGTTCGATCTCGGTGAGCCATTTCGTCGCCGAGATGTACCCGTACAGCCCTGGCACGATCAGACGCACCGGGAAGCCGTGCTCGAGCGGGAGCGGTTCGCCGTTCATCCCGAACGCCACAAGCGCATTGCGGCCGTCCGTGGCAGCCTCGATCGGGAATCCACACGTGTAACCGTCGATCGAGCGACCGACCACCTGGGTGGCCGACGGGTCGACGCCGGCTTCGGCGAGCAGCTCGTCGAGCCTCACACCGGTCCATCGAGCGTTGCCGATCAGTTCTCCGCCGATCGTGTTCGACACGCATGTCAAGGTGATGTCGTGCTCCTCGACGTTGCGTGCCAACAGGTCTTCGAAGCTCAAGCTCAGCTCCCGATCGACCAGACCGGTGACCCGCAACTCGTAGCCCTCGGTCGGCACCTGTGGCACGGTGAGGGCGGTGTCGATCCGATAGAAATCGACATTCGGTGTGGTGAACGGCGCAACCCCGTCGATGCCGACGGACACGCCATTCGGAATTGCATCGAGGGTGTTGGTTGCGGGTGGCAACGCAACGTTCATACGTGACTCGGTCGCACTGAACCGACTCCGAATGGTCCGACCGATGGCACCAGCACCGGCCCCGACGAACGCCAACGCAACGAGTACACCGCCGCTGCGTACCAGGAGATCACGACGTGTGGCTCGTGGCGCATCGGTCGGCGACTGCACGTCGACGTTCGCAGGGTCGCTCGGACTCGCCGTGTCCGCAGACGGCGATCCAGCGAGAAGTGGCCGGGCGACGCGGTGGATGCCCCAAAGAGCAGCAGCGCCCGCTGCGGCACCCACGACGGTGGGGACGGCATCGTCGAACGAACCACCCGCCCGATTCGAAATGGCTGCGAACGCACCGATCAGACCGAACACGCCGATTCCGACGTGGCCGATCTCGATCCGCTTGCGGAACGCCAACGCACCGATGACCGCTGCGTACAGCAGCAACGTCACACCGATCCCGATCAGCAGCGCCGGCTTGTCATTCGAGCCGAACGTCTCGATCGCGAAGTCCTTCACGAACGGCGGAACGTTGTCGATGACCCGGTCACCGACGTCGATCACCGGAGAGCGCCACTGCTGACGGAGCCCGGCAATCAGCTCCGCAATTCCGAGAGCGACCAGCGCGGCAACGATGCCGGCGGCAGCGCCGAGAGCGGTGACCCAGCGCTTGGAGAGTGTGTACATGCCCTCTGTTCGGGTCGAACGACCGAACGGATCACTCTTCGCAGTAAATGCACTCGCTACTCGACTTCGAGGAACTCCCGGAGTCGTTGGGACCGCTGCGGGTGGCGGAGCTTGGCGAGCGTCTTGGCCTCGATCTGGCGGATGCGTTCGCGAGTCACGCCGAACTCCTGGCCGACCTCCTCCAGGGTCTTCGCACGTCCCCCATCGAGACCGAAACGGAGACGTACGATCTCCTGCTCGCGTTCTGACAACTCGCCGAGCACCTCGCCGACCGCATCGTGCAACATCATGCGGGTTGCCGCGTCGGCGGGGCTGTCGACCGACTCGTCCTCGATGAAATCGCCGAGGTTCGCTTCGTCCTCGTCGCCGACCGGTGAGTCGAGCGAGAGGGGATCCTGCGAGATGCGCAGTAGCTCGCGGACCCGATCGGGCGGCAACTGGACCTTGACGGCGATCTCCTCGACGGTCGGCTCACGCTCGAGCTCTTGGTGCATCTGTCGTTTCGCCCGGGTGACCCGATTCATATGTTCGACCATGTGCACCGGGATCCGGATGGTGCGCGCCTGATCGGCGATCGACCGCGTGATCGCCTGGCGTATCCACCATGTCGCATACGTCGAGAACTTGAAACCTTTGCTGTGGTCGAACTTGTCGACCGCCCGCATCAGCCCGAGATTTCCTTCCTGGATCAGGTCGAGGAGTTGCATTCCCCGCCCGGAGTACCGCTTGGCGATACTGACCACCAGGCGCAGGTTGGCCTGCGTGAGCGCACTCCTCGCCCGTTCCCCATTGCTGACCGAACGCATCAACACCCGCTGTTCGTCGGATTGAAACTCGGACGCGTCGGCCATCTCGTCGATCCGGGCGGCGGCGATCTTTCCCTCCTCGATCAGCTGCGCGAGCCGTCGCTCGTGCTCAACCGTGAGGAGGTCGACCTGGCCGATCTCGCGCAGATACATGCGGACGGTGTCCGAGGTGCTGTTGTCACCGGTGGGCCCCGATTTGCGGGTACGTCGACCCCGACCGCGGCTGAGCAGTTGTTCGTCGTGCTCGCGTGCCACGGCATCGTGCTCGAGCGCTACTGGGCGACCACCGTTCGAGGGTGTGTCGTCGGACATCGGATCGACATCGTCGTGGATCTCGATGCCCTCGTCAGCCATCCTGGCCTGCACCTCGGCGAGCACGTCGCTCGACAACTCGATGTGTCGGAGAACGTGCGCAACGTCCTCGGCGTGCACCGAGCCGGCTTGGCGGCCCCGTCCGACGAGTTCGTCCCACTCGTCGGCATCGACACCGGCGAACGGTGGGGCGGCGCGTACGTCCGACAGATTGCCGGAGACCGGATCAGCCCCCACTGTGGCGTTCTGTCGAGCGTCGATCCAGCCAACCTAGCAACGACTCGGCTGCCGCCATTGCACGCGACCGGTCGGTGTCGTTGAGGGCGTCGATGTCGAGCCGAGCGGCCCGATCCTCCTCCATCGCTGCGACGTCGGCCAACCGTGCGTGAGCGTTCAGCTCGCGGCGAGCAGCGGCACTGATCAGCATGCGTGCCTCGACTTCCGGCTGCAGATTCAGGTCGGCGACAGCGGCACGTTCGAGTACCTCGCGCCCATCCGGGGCCGCCCCCTCCAAGGCCCGCTCGAGGTCACCTCCGGCTTCGGCCATCGCGATGAACGCCATCCGAGTCGCATCGTCGTCGAACAGTTGCTCGATCAGCCACGGCGCAATCTCGTCCCAGTCCTGCACCAGCAGCACGATCGCGGCGAATTCGGCGTTCTCCATCGGCCCTCTCGACCGCTTCGCCGCCACCTGGATCGCGGGCCGACGTGACCCTCGCTCGGCGATCTGCACGAGATCCGCGATCGGGATCCCCAGCGACGCAGCCACCTCACCTGCGTACAACTTGCGGAGTTCGACGTTGGGATGCTCGTTGACCACGGCCATGGCTGACTCAGCGAGCCGAACCCGTTGCTCCGGCGATTGCTTCGATTGGCCCACGAGTGTTCGATCGACCCGGAACTTCAGGAACGGAACCGGGTCCGCCACCGACTGCACCAACAGCTCGGGCTCGGTCTGTGCGAGGTCGCCAGGATCGCGGCCCTGCGGCAGCCGAGCGACCTGCACCTGAACCTTGTGGGCTTCTTCCCATTCGTAGAATCTGGCAGCAGCACCTTGGCCGGCGGCGTCGGCGTCGAACGCCAACACCACCTTGCTCGCATACCGCTTGAGCAGACGAACGTGCTCTTCGGTGAGCGCAGTTCCACAGGTGGCGACGGCCCGTGCGACACCCGCTCTGTGGAAGCCGATCACGTCGGTGTAGCCCTCGCAGACGACGACCTGGTCGTGTTTGGCGATGTCGGCCTTCGCCCAGTTCAATCCGTACAACAACTTCGACTTGGTGTAGATCGGGGTCTCGGAGCTGTTCTTGTACTTGGCCGGGTCGTCGGATCCGGGCAGGATCCGTCCGCCGAACGCCAATGCCTCCCCCGATTCGGAGAAGATCGGGAACATCACCCGCGCTCGGAACGAGTCCTGCATCTTGTTGCGCTTGTTGCGGAAGGCGAGCCCAACCGACTGCATCACATCGGGTGACGCACCCAGCCCCCGCGACAACGCATCCCAGTCGTCGGGAGCCCACCCGAGCTTGAACTGGCGGGCAACGTCACCGGCAAGGCCCCGACGACGCAGATAGTCGCGAGCCTCACGTGCGTCAGGATCGGTCAGCAGGCGTTGGTGGTACCACTCGACCGCCTCGTTCATCGCTTCGACGAGTTGCTTGCGCCTGGCGCGTTCCTTGGACTGGCCGGTCGTGGTGTAGTTGAGCTGGATGCCCGCCTTCGCCGCAATGTGTTCGACCGCCCCGGGGAAATCGAGGTGCTCGATCTCCTGGACGAACGTGAAGACGTCGCCACCCTTGTCGCAACCGAAGCACTTGTAGCGCCCGGTCTCCTCGCGGACGTTGAACGATCCGCTCTTCTCGGCGTGGAACGGACAGAGCCCGACCCAGTTGCGGCCGACTCGCTTCAGCGCGACGTACTGCTGGATCGTGTCGACGATCGACACCGTCGACCGCAGCCGTTCGATGTCCTCGTCGACGATCCCCATCAGGTCGCCAATGTAGTGCCGTGGCGGTTCAGTCTCCTGCGGCGATGACGGCCTGGGCAGCGGAGAGACGGGCGATCGGCACCCGGAACGGCGAGCACGACACGTAGTCGAGCCCGGCGTTGTAGAACAGGTCGATCGACTCGGGATCGCCGCCGTGCTCGCCGCACACACCGAGCTTCAGGCCGGGCTTCGTGGAGCGACCACGCTCGGCGCCGATGCGCACGAGGTCGCCGACGCCGGACTGGTCGATCGTGTCGAACGGGTTGCGCTTCAACAAGCCCTGCTCGAGATACTGGGGCATCATCCGGCTCTCGACGTCGTCACGACTGAACCCGAAGGTGAGCTGCGTGAGGTCGTTGGTGCCGAAGCTGAAGAAGTCGGACACCTCAGCGATCTCGTCGGCCCGCAACGCCGCACGCGGCGTTTCGATCATCGTGCCGATCGTGATGTTCGGCTTCTTCTTCATGCCAGCGAGCGCCGTGTCGACCTCGGCTTGCACCCAGCTCCGAGCGAGCGCCATCTCTTCGCGTGTCACCGTGAGGGGGATCATGATCTCGACGATCGGGTTCTTGCCCATCTCACGCAACTTGGCAGCAGCGGACAGCAGTGCCCGCGCCTGCATCGCGTACAGCCCGGGCTTGAGCACGCCGAGGCGCACCCCGCGGGTGCCGATCATCGGATTGTGCTCGGCCCAGTGCTCGGCCGCCGCCAGCAGATCCTGTTCCTTCCTGGACAGGCCCTTGGTGGCCTCCTTGATGCGCAACTCCTCCACCGACGGCAGGAACTCGTGCAACGGCGGGTCGAGCAACCGGATGGTGACCGGCAGGCCGTCCATCGCGTCGAGGATCTCCATGAAGTCGGCTTCCTGCACCGCGCGCAGCTTCTCGAGGGCGGCCTCTTCCTGCTTCGGCGTGGAGGCGAGGATCATCTCTCGCACCACCGGGAGACGGTCCGGGGCGAGGAACATGTGCTCGGTGCGGCACAGACCGATGCCTTCGGCGCCGAGCTGACGTGCGTTGGTCGCGTCTTCGCCGGTGTCGGCATTTGCTCGCACACCGAGCTTGCCCTTGCGGACGACGTCGGCCCACTTGAGGATGGTCTCGAACTCGGCGGGCGGCTCGGCGGCCTTCAACTCGAGCGCTCCGAGCACCACGTCGCCGGTGGTGCCGTCGATCGAGATGACGTCACCCTCCTTGACGACGGTGTCGCCCACGCTGAACTGCTTGCCCTGGATTCGCACCGACTCGGCACCGACGATCGCCGGGGTCCCCCAGCCGCGTGCGACCACGGCGGCGTGGCTGACCAGACCGCCACGGGCCGTCAGGATGCCTTCAGAGGCCATCATGCCGTGGATGTCGTCGGGGCTGGTCTCGTTGCGGACCAACACGACCTGCTCCCCACGCGCGTTGGCGGCTGCTGCCTCGTCGGCGGTGAAGTACACGGCACCCACCGCGGCACCAGGCGACGCGCCCAGGCCCCTGGCGAGAACCGTGCCCTTCGAAGCGAACTGCGGGTGCAACACTGAGTCGAGGTGCTCGGCCGACACCCGGGTGATCGCTTCTTCACGGGAGATCTTCCAGCGGTTCGAACCGCTGCCGCTGCCCTTGGTCATGTCGACGGCCATCTTGAGCGCGGCAGCACCGGTGCGCTTGCCGACGCGGGTCTGCAGCATCCAGAGCTTGCCCTGCTCGATGGTGAACTCGGTGTCGCACATGTCGGTGTAGTGCCGTTCGAGGCGCTTGAAGATGTCGAGCAGATCGGCGTGGATCACCGGGAAGTGCTTCTTCATGTAATCGAGATCCTCGGTGTTGCGGATTCCCGCCACCACGTCCTCGCCCTGGGCGTTCACCAAGAAGTCGCCGTACGGCTTGTTGTCGCCGTTTGCTGCATTGCGGGTGAACCCGACGCCGGTGGCCGAGTTGTCGTCACGATTGCCGAACACCATGGTCTGGACGTTGACCGCAGTACCGAGTTCGTGATCGATCTTCTCACGCACGCGGTAGGCGATGGCGCGGGCCCCGTTCCAGCTCTTGAACACGGCCTCGACCGCTCCATCGAGTTGCTCGCGCGGCTTCTGCGGGAACGGCGCACCGGTCGCCTTCAGCACGATGGCCTTGTAGTCGTCGCACAGCTCCTTGAGTGCGTCGGCAGGAATCAGGTTGTCGAGCTTCGTGCCCGCCTTGTGCTTGGCGGCTTCGAGCGCATGCTCGAACGGCTCACCCTCGACACCCAGCACGATGCGGCCGTACATGGCAATGAAGCGACGGTACGAGTCGTAGGCGAAGCGTTCGTCCCGGGTCGAATGCGCAAGGCCCTCGACGCTCTGGTCGTTGAGACCGAGGTTCAGGACGGTGTCCATCATGCCCGGCATCGAGAACTTGGCCCCGGAACGAACGCTGACCAGCAACGGGTCGAACGGGTCGCCGAGCTTTCGGCCCATTGCCTTCTCGAGCTTGAAGACCTGCTTGGCGATCTCCTCGTCGAGCCCGTCGGGCCAACCTTCGTGCATGTAGTCACGGCACGCGTCGGTGGAGATCGTGAAGCCCGGCGGCACCGGCAGCTTCAGCACGCTGGTCATCTCGGCCAGGTTGGCGCCCTTTCCTCCCAGCAAGTCCTTGTACTCCATTGGAGGGCGGCGATGCTTGTGATCGAAGGCAAAGACGTATGTCACGTGGAGAGAGTGTACGACTCCACGACACGTCAACCTGAACGATCACGCAACACCGGGCATCGCGAGACACCAGCGGCCCAACGGTCGTAGCCTGCGAGACGAATGTTCCGGATGCTCGGATTCCCCGTCCACGTGCGACCCGGCTTCGTCATGTTCATGGTCCTGATCGTCGTGCTCTACGGCGACGTGTTCGGCCTGTGGCTCGCCGGATCGCTCGCGGCGTTCACGTTGCTGCACGAGCTCGGCCACGCCGTCGCCGCACGCCGCACCGGCGCCGAGGCCGAGATCTCGTTGAACTTCCTCGCCGGCTACGCCAGCTACGTGCCGACGCGACCGCTGTCGAGGGCCGAGCAGATCGGCATCTCGTTCGCCGGACCGGGCATCCAGATCGCCGTCAGCGTGGGGATCCTGATCGCGCTCGGTGCAAGTCCACTCGAACGCCCGTCGTATTCGAACGACCCAGCGCTGCTGGCGATCTGGTGGGCCGGGCCGATCATCGGGCTGTTCAACCTGGTGCCGATCCTGCCGCTCGACGGCGGCAACATCGTGACCAAGGCGCTCGACCGCTTGCTGCCCGATCGGGCAGAACGCATGATGATCTGGTTCTCGCTCGCCGCGACCGGCGCGTTCACCGTCTTCGCATTCACCAATGATCGCTTCCGTGGCTTCGTGCTCGTCATCGGCTTTCTGCTCGTCTCACAGTTGCAGATGCTCGGTTCGTCGAAGCCCGTCAGCTCGCCGTGGCATGTCGCCGACGACGCCCTCGCCGCCGGCAAGTCGGCCAAGGCCCGTCGGATCCTGGTGTCGGCGCTCAGCCATCACCGGCCCGATCAGCCACCGCCGCCGGTGACGCTGTCGGTCGAGCAAGCCAGAGCCTTGATCGACATCCTGCCCGAGCCTCTTCCCACCGGCGATCCGTGGAACGAGTACATCCTCGCAAACCAACTGATGCGGGTCGGCCGGTACGAAGACGCCGCCCACTACGCCGCGGACGCATACACCCGGCATCCGCACACGCTCGCGGCAGCCACGGTCGCTCGCGCCGCAGGCGCTTTGGGAGACCAGGTGACGGCCATCGGCTGGCTGCGTACGGCGGCAGACGCGGGCACGTCGCCATCCGGCCTGGCGACGATCATCGACTCGTCGCCGGAGTTGATCGGTATCCGCCAGCACCCCGACGTGGTGTCGATCCGCCGCGACATCGCCGCCGCGCACGCCCTCTGACGCCCAACCACCCCGAAATTGCCCCGAATCGTGACGGTCAGCGTCACGAACCTGCACAATTTCGGAAGGATTCAGGCAGAAGCGAGGTGGGCCGGCGGGCGACCCACGTCGTGACCCCGCTTGATCCTGGCGAGTGCGAGGTGTCCCGCCGGGGACACGCTGGTGATCGCACCGACCTCTCCCCCGTCGACGATGACCGGGTCACCGATCGCTGCGCCGGGTTCTACGTCGACGATCCGGATCTGGGTCGGGGCCTCGGCGCCGCGGCTGTCCATGCGTTCGACGAGTTCCTGTCCCGGGTAGCACCCCTTGGTGAAATTCACGGCCACCGGCACCACACCCGTCACCGCCGGGATCGTTTCTCCTGGCACGATCTCGTACCCCATGCGTGGCCACCCAGCCGCAATGCGGGCGGCCTCGTGGTCGTCCGACGGGGAAGGTGAGTTGGCGGCCACCACCGAGATCTCGGCCTTCACTCGGATCTTGAACTTGCCCAGTCGAGCTGCCAATGCGTCGCCGAATCCGGCATCGATGTCGAGGTCGAACCCTTCGTCGCTGCGACGGGTGACCCTGGTGAACGACTCGACCTTGCCGGAGGGCTCCAGCACCAACGTCCACGTCGATGCTCCGACGGCCAGGTCACGAAGGTCCTGTGCCACCTGTGACTGCAGGTATGTCAGCGCATCGGGGCCGTGCACGGTCACGTGGTCGCGGGCGGATTCATCGATGGCGGCAGCGTCGGGGATCACACTCCCAGTCTGCCGTGGCACACTGCGAACGTCATGACGTACGACGACCGAACCGGAGATGACGACCGGATCCAGAACCTCGCCCAACGTGCTGTCGACAGCCTGCTCACGCTGGTGGATCGCGGCACACGACTTGCATTCGGCGCGCTGATCATCGTCGTCGTGGTGTGCGTCGGCGGGTTCGCGCTCGGTGTCGCTGCACTGTCGGACGGCATCGAGACCGTCTGGATCATCTTCGGCGGGTTCGCTGCCTTCATTGCGATCGGCGCTGTCGTCCTGGCCATGTTGCGACTCTGGGCGATCACCCGCCTCGGCTCCGCGCTCGTCACCGAGGTCGAACGGCTGATCGCCGGTGACCCGAGATCCGAGAGGGTGGTGATCGAGGCGGTCGATGCGAGCGACGGCGTGCAAGATCAGAGCGCCATCGTGATGTCGCGCCAGTTCTTCACGATGAGCAACACCGTCGGCGCCGCCGGGCAGTTCGGTGCGCTTGCGATTGCCCTCAAGTCGGTGACCACGTTCCCGCTGTTGATCCTGCTCGCCATCGTGATCAGTGTCGGCTTCGCTGGCCTCGGGTTGCTCTTCGCGCTCGGCATCCTGCTCTGACCGAAATGAAACCGAGGGGCCCAGACCCCTCGGTTTCATTTCAGGCAGAAGTACCGGCGGCGCGGCGGGCAGCCGTCATTCGTCGGGCGGCGGGAATCGCGGCGAGGAGCGCGGCGGCCTTGTTGCGGCACTCGAGATCTTCGTCGTCGGGCACCGAATCGGCCACGATGCCTGCCCCGGCCTGCAGGCTTGCGGTCGCGCCGTCACCCGTGACGAACATCGTGCGGATCGCGATCGCCGTGTCGAGGTTGCCCGACCAGTCGATGTAGCCCACCACGCCGGCGTACGGGCCACGCTTGACCGGCTCGAGCGAATCGATGATCTCCATGGCGCGTACCTTCGGCGCTCCCGACACCGTCCCGGCCGGGAGCGTGGCACGCAGGACATCGATCGGCCCGAGGCCCTCCCGGAGTTGCCCGGACACCTGCGATGTCAGATGCATCACGTGGCTGTACCGCTCGAGGGTCATCAGTTCATCGACGGTGACCGTGCCGAATTCGGCAACGCGCCCCACATCGTTGCGGGCGAGGTCGACCAGCATCACGTGCTCGGCGCGTTCCTTCGGATGCTCGAGCAACTCGGCGGCCATCCTGCGGTCGTGCTCATCCGTGCGGCCACGACGACGCGTGCCCGCAATGGGCCGCGAGACGACCTTGCGACCGAGCAGCTGCACCATGGGTTCCGGCGACGAGCCGACGATCGTCAGTTCGGGATGCCGCACGAAGTACATGTAGGGCGACGGGTTGACCTGGCGCAACACCCGGTACACGTCGAACGGATCGGCACCGAGGTCGAGGTCGTATCGCTGCGCGAGCACGACCTGGAAGATGTCACCGGCAACCACATGCTCCTTAGCCACCTCGACGGCACGCTGGTACATGCCGTTCGGCATCGACGAATGGAGTTCCGGGAGTTCATCGGCGGCAGATGGCGGCTCGACCGGCGTGTACGGCAGCGGCGCCGCCAGATCGGCGACCGCAGCACGCACGCGCTCGATCGCCGCGTCGTAGGCATCATCGAGAGCCTGCTCGTCGAGCCCGAGTGTCGGCACGCTCTCGATCAGGTAGACCCGTTGACGCCAGTGGTCGAACGCCGCCAGCGATCCGATCACCGACATGACGGCGTCGGGGTAGCTCCGGTCATCGGCAGGTGTGTCAGGAAGGTGCTCGACCTCCCGGATCACGTCATAGCCGAGAAAGCCCATGATGCCCCCGTGCAACGGTGGCAGATCGTCGAACTGGGCGCTGGTATACTCGGCAAGCAGCGCCTCGAGCGCAGCGAGCATGCCCTGGTCGGTCGGAATGTCGTCGGGCAACGCCCCATCGAGTTCGACGACACCGTCGCGCAGCACCAACATCGCCGACGGGTTGCGGCCGACGAACGAGAATCGCGCCCATCGCTCGGCACCCTCGACCGATTCGAGCAGGAATCCGGGCCCGTCGCCGACGAGCTTCACATACGCCGCCACCGGCGTCTCGAGGTCGGCGAGCAACTCGGTCCACACGGGAACGACCGTGTGTTCGGCCGCGTGACGACCGAACTCCTCGCGTGACGGCTGGAACTTCACCGTCGGCTCACGACCGGCCGAACGACCGGAAGAAACAGGTTCGCGCCCCGGTATGACACGCGCCGGCGCCTTCTTGCTCGACCTTGAACAACAGCGCGTCGGCATCACAGTCGAAATACGCCTCGCGTACGAATTGGCGATCACCGCTCGTGTCGCCTTTTCGCCACAGCTCTCGGCGGCTGCGAGACCAATAGACCATCCGTCCTTCGGCGAGCGTCATACGCAGCGACTCGGCATTCATCCACGCCAGCATCAACACCTCGCCGTTCTGCACGTCCTGGGCGATCGCCGCCACCAGACCGTGGTCGTCGAACCTGACCGCAGCAAGCTGATCGTCGGTCGCTTCGATGGTGATCCCTTCAGGCATCGGGCCAGCCTACGGTCACGACCGCCGGCCCAGGAAGCACGTTGCAGCGCATGCGCGGTCGTCGCCGGTCGCTGCCGAAACGATGAACAGCTGCGAAACGGGTGCCCGATCGTGCCACCGTTTGTAGCGTGTGGCTCGTGCGCGCCTCCCGAACTGCCTGGCTGATCGGCTGCTGCATGCTCGCGTCTGCCTGCAGCCAGGCCGCAGCGATCGACCCGGCGGCCGAGACGCCCGATCCATCGACCGCTCCCACGACGGAGACGGAACCGACAACCGTTACGCCGACACCGATCACCGAACCGCCGGCCACCTCATCGACTTCGACCACCACCACCACCGTGCCGGGGCTCGATGTGTATGACCCCGACTGTGTCGTCGAAGTCATACCGGGCGACTCACTCGGGGCGCTCGCCGACTCCGAGGCCGACGAGATCGTCAACATCGCCTCGTTGCAAGCCGAGAACGGTCTCGTCGACGAACTGATCGTGCCCGGTCAATTCCTCGACGTGTGTATCGACAACGGCCTCGACGACATCACCGGCGACCAACGCCTCGAGCGAAATGCCGCCGTCGTCGCCACCGAAACGCTCGTCTCCGTCAGCGCCCAACAGGCCAAACTCAACGAGTTGCTCGTTCCCTTCGGCTTTCCAGAAATGCCGGTCGACGGCGTGTCAGGACCCGTGACACGACGAGCACTGTGTGCAAGCCGGCTCGCTCTCGGTCTCCCCGTCAACCGGGCGGACATGGCAGCGGGAAGCCCCGAAGAGGCGTTGCTGCTGACGACCACTGTGCTGCCGGTCCCTGCAAATGTGGCGTCCGACGGGCGGTGGATCTTCATCGACCTCACCTGCCAGATCCTGCTGACCGGCGACGGGCCGGCCCAACTCGTCAACGTGTTCCCCACATCGACCGGTGAGCCCGGCTACGAGACACGGCTCCAGGAACAGACCCGGGCGTTCCGGTTCGATCCCGCGCTCGACAACGGTGGCTGGCACGAATCGACGGACTATCCCGTGCCGGAGGACAACCCGCTCAACGGCAACATGTACAAGCCGCTCTATTTCGACAACGGCCAAGCGATCCATGGCGCCAACAATGTGCCGACGAGCCCCCAGAGCAAGGGGTGCGCTCGCTTGAAGCCGGCAGATCATGATCGCCTCGTGGCCTGGCTGGGCCTCGACACCATCGATGGCGCCACGTATTCCAAGGACCGGATCGGTGTCACCGTGACCGTGCGCGGCGGCTTCGAGCTGGGCTGACGCGCCACGAAGTTCCCACCGCAGCTCAGCTGACGACTTCGGACACCTGCATCGCGGCTTCGGCGTTCGTGAAATTCACGATGTCGGCGAGCGCCTCGCCGGCGTTGCCCATGCCTGCTCCGACATCGTCCATCGACTCGAAGAACAGGTGACCGATCGCCATGTACGGGCCGTCGACGCCGCCGTCGATCTCGATCTTCACGGGTTTCATCGTTCGACCGACGATCTCCATGTGGGTGTTCTTGTAGTAATCCATGTCGAAGGTCGACCCTTCGGTCTTCGGGTACATCACGCTGACTCGGATCATGGGGTCAGAGTATCGATGGGCAGGCACCCACGACGGGCCGGAGCGGTGGGGTTCACAGGTACAGCCCCGTCGACGCCTCGATCCGCTCGGCGGCCACCGCGTGCAGCTCGCGTTCGCGCAGCATCACGTAGTCCTCGCCCTGGACTTCCACCTCGTAGCGGTCCTCGGGGCTGAACAGCACCTTGTCTCCGACCTCACACGACCGGACGTTCTGGCCCTGGGCGACCACGGTGGCCCAGATCAGCCGCTTCGCGACCTGAGCGGTGGCGGGAATGACGATTCCCCCGGACGATTTGCGCTCGCCGGCCTTGTCGGAGATGCGGACCAGAACCCGGTCGTTGAGCATCTTGATCGGGAGCTTGTCGTCGTCGACCGCCATCGGCGCAAGGGTACCGTTGGAACCCGACCGGTTCAGCGGCCGACGGCTGCTTCCATCTCTTCTTTGACGTCGTCGGTCAGGAGCGGGATCACGTCGAGCGCACCGAAATTCTGCTCGACCTGGCTCACCTTGGATGCCCCGGTGATCACGGTCGACACGTGCGGGTTCTTCGTGCACCACGCGAGGGCGAGCTGCGCCATCGTGCAATCGAGGCGTTCGGCAATCGGGCGGAGCTTCTCGACGCGGGCAATGGCCTCGGCGTCGCTGAGGCGACCGGCGAGCCATCCGTAGCCGTCGAGTGCGGCACGAGAGTCGTCCGGGATTCCGTCCTTGTACTTCCCGGTGAGCAAGCCGGAGGCGAGTGGGCTCCAGATCGTGTTGCCGTAGTTGAACTCGGCGTTGATCCGTGCGTACTCCTTCTCGACCTTCTTGCGTTCCAGGAGGTTGTACTGGCTCTGCTCGGTGACGGGCCGATGCAGGTGATGACGGTCGGCGATGTCGATGGCTGCGCGGATCTCCTCGGCCGACCATTCGCTGGTACCCCAGTAGAGGGCCTTGCCCGCCGAGATGGTGTCACTCATCGCCCACACCGTCTCCTCGATCGGAGTGTTCGGATCTGAGCGATGGCAGTAGAGCACGTCGACGAAATCCAGGCCGAAACGCTCGAGCGACCCGTCGATCGCGTGCAGCAGGTACTTGCGGTTGAGCGTGTTGTTCATGTTCGGGGTGTCCTTGTTGAGTCCCCAGAACACCTTGGTCGTCACGACGTACGACCACCGCGGCCAGTCGAGTTCGCGCAACGCCTGCCCCATGATGGTTTCGCTCTTGCCTCCGGCGTATGCCTCGGCGTTGTCGAAGAAGTTGCAACCGGCATCGCCGGCGGCGGCCATGCACTCGAGGGCGAGGTTGTTGTCGAGCTGGGCGTCGAAGGTGACCCAACTCCCGAACGACAACACACTGACCTTCAGTCCGGTGTTGCCGAGTCGACGGTATTCCATGTTGGGATTGACGGTGGGTGTGGCCATGAGCCCGACCCTACCCAGCTGCGTCCGTGTTCGAGATGTGCCAGGCACATCTCGAACAGCGGGTCACACCGGGCTGACCCCCGCGGAACGATCGCTCGCGATCTGCTCCGCCATGACGTCGAGAACCGGTCCGCGAACGGCGCGCACGGTGCGAGCGTAGGCCGACGGGTCGAGCGTCGAAGCCAGTTCGGTGGCGACAGCGATCGCCCGATCCAGCACTTCGGCCTCGGGCACGACCTCGTCGATGAAGCCGACGTCGACGGCATCACGGGGTGTCGTGATCCGGGCATTCGCCAGCGCACGTTGGAGGTGCCGCTTACTCAAGCGCTCGATCGCGATGGTGAGCGCCCAGTCGGGCAGGACCATCTTGATCGCCACTTCGTTGAGCCCGACCTTGGCCTCGGCGTCGCCGCCGATGCGGACATCGCAGCCGAGGAGCAACAAGGCGCCACCGGCCAAGGCGTGGCCGGTGCTGGCAGCGACGACGGGCACGGTCGAGCCGTAGAGACGACGTACGAGCGTCCCGCCATCCGCGACCAGACTGATGATCGCCGACATGTCCTCGCCGAACATCACGCCGAGGTCGAAACCTGCGGAGAACTTGCCCGGCCGACCGTGCAACACCATGGCACGGATCTCGTCGTCGTCCTCGGCCTCGTCGAGCGCGTCGTTGATCGCCGCGAGCATCTCGAACGACAGCGCGTTCACCTTCCCGTCGTCGAGGTGGACGATCAGTAAACCATCGCGTCGTTCGGTCGTGACTGCAGCAGAACTCACGGCGCAAAACCTACGCGACGACACGATCTCGATTGGGGTCTGACCCCAATCGAGATCTCAGGCGGGGCGGACGTGGATTCCGGCGGCGGACATTCGCGCTTTGGCCTCGGCGACGGTGTGCTCACCGAAGTGGAAGATCGACGCCGCGAGTACCGCATCGGCTCTACCCACGGCGACGCCCTCCACCAGGTGCTCGATCGAGCCGACCCCACCGCTCGCGATCACGGGCACCGTGACCGCATCGACGATGGCCTGGGTGAGATCGAGATCGAACCCTTCCCGTGTGCCGTCTCGGTCCATCGAGGTCAGCAAGATCTCGCCCGCACCTCGGCGCACGGCCTCTTGCGCCCACTCGATTGCATCGATCCCGGTCGGTGTGCGACCGCCGTGGAGGTACACCTCCCACCCGTTCGCAGCTGGTTGGTGCGCATCGTCGGTTCGTCGCTTGACGTCGATCGCACAGACCACGCACTGGGCGCCGAACTCGGTGGCGATCTCGGTGATCAACTCTGGGCGCTCGACCGCTGCGGTGTTCACGCTGACCTTGTCGGCTCCGGCTCGGAGCATGCGCCGGGCGTCCTCAAGCGTCCGGATGCCGCCACCCACCGTGAACGGGATGTACACCTCGTCGGCGACCCGTCGCACCATCTCGATGGTGGTCTCGCGGTTGTCGCTCGACGCGGTGATGTCGAGGAACACCAGCTCGTCGGCACCCTCGAGGTCGTACCGAGCGGCGAGCTCGACCGGATCCCCGGCGTCACGCAAGTCGACGAAGTTGGTGCCCTTCACGACGCGACCGTCGGTCACGTCGAGACACGGAATGACTCGTGCCACCTTCATGCGTGCTCCGTCATGCTTCGGGCGCCACGAGCGCGTCGAGCGCATCACGAACGCTGAAGCGACCTTCGTACAGCGCCTTGCCGGTGATGATGCCGCCGAGATTCGCGATCCGAGTCAACGCGACGACGTCGTCGAGGCTCGACACGCCCCCACTCGCGATCACGGGCGCGCGGGCCAACTCTGCAGAGCGTGAGAGCCCTTCGAGATCGGGACCGACGAGCATGCCGTCGCGCCCGATGTCGGTGATCACGAACACATCAGCGGTCGGGAACAGCGCATAGGCGTCGTGGAGCACGACGCCGCTCCCCTCGGTCCAACCGTGCACTGCAACCTCACCGTTGCGATGGTCGAGACCCACTGCGACCGCCACGATGCCGGAGGCCGCTTCGACGAGAGCAGGATCGCGAACGGCTGCAGAACCCATCACGACGCGGGCGACGCCGGCGTCGGCCAGTTCTCTGGCATCGTCGAGAGTCCGAACTCCCCCGCCGGTCTGCACCCTGGCGCTCCCATCGAGGGCAGCCACAATCGCCGCGACCACCGGCCGGTTGACGGGGTCACCTGAGCGGGCGGCATCGAGGTCGACGACATGGATCCACCGCGCACCCTCGGCTGCAAACTCACGTGCCACCGACACCGGGTCGTTGCCGTACACGGTCTCGTCGGCGTAGTCGCCCTGACGAAGACGGACCACACGTCCACCGAGCAGATCGATCGCGGGATACAGCTCGATCACGACCGCCGTCCAACCGACACTGTGGCGCACACGTCGACGAAGTTTCGTAGCAAGCGCAGTCCGGTGCGGCTCGACTTCTCGGGATGGAACTGCGCCGCGAACACGTTGCCGAGACGGAACGCAGCGTTCAGCGTGGTGCCGTACTCGACCGTCGCTGCAACCACGCTCGGGTCGTCGGGAACCCCGTGCAACGAGTGCACGAAGTACACGTAGGGCTGGTCGCCCAGGCCACGCAGCATCGGCTCGTCCGAGTGGACGATGTCGAGCCGGTTCCACTGCATCTGCGGAATCTTGGGCCCGGCGGGGATCCACGTCACCGTGCCGGGGATCACGTCGAGTCCGACGGCACGCTCGTTCTCCTGCGATCTGCTGAAGAGCATCTGCATTCCGACACAGATCCCGAGGAACGGCCGTCCCGACGCGACGGCATCATGGGTCGGCGCCTCGAGGCCCGCCGCCCGTAACGCGTCCATGCATGCGCCGAATGCTCCGACGCCGGGGAGCACGACGGCGTCGGCATCGGCGATCAGTCCCGGGTCGGCGGTCAAGCGGGCATCCGCTCCTTCGTGCTCGAGCGACTTCTGCGCCGAGTGGAGGTTGCCGATGCCGTAGTCGAGTACGGCGATGAGCGGTCGCGTCACGGCGCGCACCGACTCACGACACACCCCTCACAACACGCCCTTGGTCGACGGGACCCCACCCGCATCGTCGATGCGAACCGCGTCACGCAGGGTGCGCCCCAGACCCTTGAATGTTGCCTCGATGATGTGGTGCGTGTTGCGTCCCCGCACGAGTTCCATGTGCAAGGTGATGTTCGCCGCGGTGGCAAACGACGAGATCGCATGCTCGGCGAGTTGCGGATCGAACGCAGGGTCTCCCAGCGCCAGCGATTCGGGAATCGGAACGTGCCACTCGACCCACGGGCGACCCGACAGGTCGAGCGCGACGTCGATCAGCGCCTCGTCGAGCGGATATCTGCCGCTCGCGAACCGTCGCACCCCTGCCTTGTCGCCGAGGGCTTCGCCGAACGCCTCGCCGAGTGCGATGGCAACGTCCTCGACGGTGTGGTGCGTGTCGACGTGGAGGTCGCCGGTGGCGTGCACACGCAGGTCGAACCCGCCATGACGACCGATCTGATCGAGCATGTGGTCGTAGAACGGGATGCCGGTCGAGATGTCGGTCGCCCCCGTTCCGTCAAGGTCGATGTCGACCTCGATCGAGGTCTCCTTGGTACTCCGGCGGCGTTGGGCAGTGCGGCGCGAAGACGGCTCGTCGGTACTGGTCATGACATCACTCTCGGTGCGTTGCTCGGATCGGGGCGGGTTCCAGCACGTCGGCCAGTGCGGTGAGGAACTCGGTGTTCTCCTCGGGCGCACCGACGGTGACCCGAAGGCAGTCGTCGAGGCGGGGCCAGCCGGAGCAGTCGCGGATCAGCACGCTGCGATC
Organism: Actinomycetes bacterium; assembly: GCA_031426215.1. Classification (GTDB taxonomy): domain Bacteria; phylum Actinomycetota; class Acidimicrobiia; order Acidimicrobiales; family Ilumatobacteraceae; genus Sva-07. The sequence continues at coordinate 26,522 of JANPKU010000038.1, read as the reverse complement.
GACGAGACCCTGCCACACCTGACGGCCGGACAGCTCGCCGGTTCGCACACGGAACAGCACGAAGTTGGCGCCGCTCGGGAACACGTCGAGTGGGAGATCCGCCATCGCCGCAACGATTCGTTCGCGCTCGGCGACGATGTGCGCGACCCGGTCGTTCATATCGTCGGAAAAACGTAACGCCAGGCGCCCGGCAATCTGTTTCACGGCGTCGAGGTGGTATGGCAGCACCACCTTGTCGAGTTCGGCAACCAGCCACGACGGACCGATCAGATAACCGAGACGAGCACCGGCCATCGACCAGGTCTTGGAGAACGTTCGGGTCACCACGAGCGGCAGGTCCTCGCTCACGAGATCGACCGCCGTCCACTCGGCGAACTGTGCGTACGCCTCGTCGACCACGACGAGACCGGGAGCGAGGTCGAGGAGCTGGCGCACACGCTCGACAGGCTCCACGAGCCCGGTCGGGTTGTTCGGCGACGTCAGGAACACCACGTGGGGCTGGTGGTCGATCATCACCCGCTCGACCTCGGCGGGGTCGAGGGTGAAGTCGCCGGCCCGCTCCCCCTCCACCACGGTCGCACCGGTCACCCGGGCGATCTGGGCGTGCATCTGGTAGGTCGGCTCGAACGTCGCCACGGTGCGACCCGGCCCGGCATAGGCCAACAGGACCGTCTGGAGCACCTCGTTCGAGCCGTTGGCAGCGAACACTTGCGACGGGTCGACACCGTGCGTGGCGGCGATCGCGGCGCGCAGTTCGGTGGCTGCACGATCGGGATAGCGGTGCCATTCGATGCGTGACACCTCGGCGGCGACCGCGTCGCGGAACGCCGTTGGCGGCGGCTCGGGTGACTCGTTGGTGTTCAGCCGCACCCGTACGTCGACCTGGGCGGAGTGGTACCCGTCGAGCACACGCAGGTCGTCACGGACGGGAATCACCGGAGGAAGTGTAGAGGCAGGGTACGGCGGCCTCCCGGTAGGGTTTGGCTGATGGCCGGATCCACCGAGTCGACGGCGGCAGAACTGGCCGCGATCGCCGACAACGTGGCGCAGTACCGCAGTCGGGTCGCCGGGCTGGCCGAACCCTGGATCGGCACCGATCGCGAGGACGTCGTGTCTGCCATCCACGAAGCCGAACGCCAGCTCCGCAACGCCGAGCGCACACTCGTACGCGCCATCAAAGCCTGCGACTGATCACACCACCGTCGGCGGTGACGATGTACGGTGTCGAGGGGAAAAAGCGGCGACGACCCTTCCGGAGAAGGGCCGTCGCTCGGCGCGACGCCGGGAGGCGGATCCCAGCGATCGCTGTTGACCAGGTGGCGGGAACCTGGTCCGCTACCAGACTACACCCGACCTGACGCCCCAGATACCCTCGGAGGATGCGACGTCTCGAGATCAAGCGCCAGATGGCGAGCGAGGACATCGCGAGCGTTTCGGAACTCCTCGATACCGCCGCCCGTGCCGACGGTCGGCGACCGTTGTCCGACCACCTCTACCTCGATCTGGTCAACGGTGGCCTCGACGGCTTCGCCGGATTCCTCGCTTCTGAACCGGGTCATGACCACCCGGTTGCGTACGCGCAGATCTCGAAGGGAAACGATGCGCATGCCTTCGAGCTGGTCATCCACCCCCACCACCGCTACGAGATGGCCACCATCGGACCCGAGTTGATCGAGGCGGCGCTCGACGTCGTCGCGTCGAACGGAGGCGGACGGGTCAACTGGTGGGTGTTCGAGCCCACCTCGGCGCACACGGCGCTCGCTGATGCCGCTCACTTGTCGAGAGGGCGAACCCTCCATCAGATGCGACGCAGCCTCCCGACCGGCATTCCCGTCACGATCGAGACACGTTCGTTCGTGCCCGGCGTCGACGATGCGGCGTGGCTGCGAGTCAACAATCGGGCCTTCGCCGACCACGGCGAGCAGGGTGGGTGGACGATCGACACGTTCTGTCAACGCCAACAGGAATCATGGTTCGATCCCGATGGCTTCCGGGTGCTCGATGTCCCAGACGGCGACCGAGGCGAGCGGATGGCCGGATTCTGCTGGACCAAGGTGCACTCGGCCACATCGCCCGACGACGAGGAGATCGGCGAGATCTACGTGATCGCCGTCGATCCCGACTTCCACGGACGAGGATTCGGGGCCCAGCTGACATTGGCGGGTCTCGAGCACCTTGCCGGCCGGAACGTCACGACCGGAATGTTGTACGTCGACGCGACCAACACGGCCGCCGTCGCGCTCTACGAACGCCTCGGTTTCAAGATCCACTCGACGAACGCGGCGTTCGTCGCCGACATCGCTTCGGCAGACACCGGTGGGTCGTGACCGTGGTGCACGAGCAGCCGATTCCCGAGGCGCCGGCGCTGCCGCGGTGGAGTGTCGCTGACGTCCACGAATCGCTCGACTCCCGGTCGTTCGTCGACGCCCTCGAGCAAGCCGGAGCGGACGCCGATCGGTTGGTGGCACTGTTCGACGAATTCGACGTCCGTGCAACCGTCGGGCGAAGCGCAACGAGCGCCGATGGCGCGGCGGCCGATCGAGTGCTCCGTGAGCTGAACCGGGTCACCGACGACGCGAACCTCCTGCGTGTCTACGTCTATGCCACCGTCGCCACCGACTCTCGCAACGAGCGCGCCCAGGCGATCTTCAGCGAGACCCGCCACCTCGACGCGACGTTGCGGCCGCTGACCTCACGACTCGCCGACTGGCTCGCTGCGCTGGGTGTCGACGAACTCGCTGCGGTCAGCTCAGAAGTCGCCGATCACATCGGCCCGCTTCGTCGACTTGCAGCACGCGCCGAACATCAGATGACCGAGCCCGAGGAGCACCTGGCCGCGGAGTTGGCGCTCTCGGGATCGTCGGCGTGGGCGCGTCTCCACGCCGACGTCACCTCGCAGCTGACCGCCGAGGTGGACCTTCCCGACGGCCCCCGCACGATGCCCATGCCCGCCGTTCGCGGCCTCGCGACCGATCCGGATCCCGGAGTACGGCGATCCGCGTACGATGCCGAACGTCGGGCGTGGCCGACGATCGAGGTACCGATCGCCGCAGCGATGAACGCGATCAAGGGAGAGGCGATCGCCCTCAATCGCCGGCGGAGATGGGCGTCGCCGGTCGATGCATCACTGTTCGCGAACAGTGTCGGCCGGCCGACGTTCGAGGCGATGCAGTCGGCCATCGCGTCGTCGCTCCCGGATCTCCGGCTCTGGATGCGCACCAAGGCCGCGCTGCACGGCCACCCTGCCGAGCGCGGGCTGCCGTGGTGGGATCTCGTCGCTCCGCTCCCGTCAGCTGCCGCCACCGTCTCGTGGACCGAGGGAGTCGATGTCGTGAGACAGGCGTTCAGTCAGTACAGCAACACGCTCGGCGGGCTGGTCGACCGGGCGATCGGCGAAGCGTGGATCGATGCCGAACCGCGTGATGGCAAGACCGGCGGCGCATTCTGCGCGCGGTTCGTCGACGACCGTTCGCTGGTGCTGCTCAACTGGTCGGGTTCACCCGACTCGACGCAGACCACCGCCCACGAACTCGGTCACGCCTACCACAACACCACGCTGAAAGGCCGCACGGCGCTCCAGCGTCAACTGCCGATGGCGCTGGCCGAGACCGCCAGCATCTTCTGCGAGACGCTCGTGGTCGAAGCAGGATTGAGCCGACTCCACGGCGCCGAACGTCTTGCGCAGCTCGACGTCGACCTGGTCGGTACCAACCAGGTGATCGTCGACATCCACTCACGATTCCTGTTCGAGACCGAGGTGTTCGCCCGTCGTGATCGCCGAACCCTCAGTGCCTCGGAATTGTGCGAGATGATGACCGCCGCACAGTCCGAGGCGTACGGAGACGGGCTCGACCAGTCGACGGCGCACCCGTTCATGTGGCTGCTCAAGCCGCACTATTACAGCTCGCATTTCTACAACTGGCCGTACACCTACGGTTTGCTGTTCGGGCTCGGGTTGTTCGCCGAGTACCGCAAGGATCCCGAGCGGTTCCGCGCCGGCTACGACGACATGTTGTCTCGTGCCGGGATGGACACTGCCGAGGACCTCGCCGCCGCATTCGGGCTCGATGTCACCGACGAGGGGTTCTGGACCGCCAGCCTCGATGTGGTTCGTGGACGCATCGACGAGTACACGACGCTGGCGACTGCTGCGGCGTCCTGACCGGATTCTGACATGACTTCGACTCGCTACGACCTGACCCGCGAACAGCTCGGTGCCGTCCTCGACGGCGAGCCCAAGTATCGACTCGATCAACTGTGGGACGGTCTGTACACCCAGCTGGCCGACCCATCGAACATCACCAACCTGCCCAAGGCGCTGCGGGCGCGTCTGGACGACGTCCTGCCGACGTCGCTGACGGCGGTCACCGAGTCGGTGAGTGACCGCGGCGACACGGTGAAGTTCCTGTGGGAACTCGACGGTGCGAGCCGCGTCGAGACCGTCCTCATGTTGTACGCCGACCGCGCCACGGTGTGTGTCAGCAGCCAAGCGGGTTGCGCCATGGCCTGTGGGTTCTGCGCGACCGGACAGGCCGGGTTCACCCGCCATCTGACAGTGGGAGAAATCGTCGAACAGGTGGTGCGTGCATCACAGCGAGCACAGCAGCTCGAGCGACGGGTCAGCAACATCGTGTTCATGGGCATGGGTGAGCCGATGGCCAATCTCGATGCCGTTTGGGCGGCGACCGAGCGGTTCCACGGCGACCTCGGTCTGTCGGCGCGCCACATCACGATCTCCACGGTGGGCATCATTCCCGGGATCCGCTCACTCGCCGGTCGGCCGCTCCCGGTGAATCTCGCCGTCTCGTTGCACGCTGCCAACGACGTCCTGCGGGACGAGCTGGTGCCGATCAATCGCCGGTATCCCATCGCTGATCTGATGGACGCCTGTGAGGACTACCTCGATGCCAAGCATCGACGGGTGAGTTTCGAATGGGCGATGATCGATGGGGTCAACGACCGCGACAGCGATGCCCGCGAGCTCGCCGTGTTGTGTCGACGCCTGAGCCCACACGCTCACGTCAACCTGATTCCGCTCAACCCGACGCCCGGCTACCCGACGACCGGAACGCCGCTGCGCCAAGTGGAGGAGTTCCGCAACCTGCTCGAGTCGCTCGGCGCCAACGCCACCGTTCGCCGTAATCGTGGCACCGACATCGACGCCGCCTGCGGCCAGCTTGCGGCCGGTCAGCCCGTCACCCTCGTGCGCAAGGCCGTCACCCGCGGTGTCGGTCTCCCTACGTAACGGTCAGTCGACGTAGCGCGGGTTTGCCACGGCGAGTTTGTCGGCGACGCACTCGGCGAGCAGGCTGCGGAGTTCGTCGGCGCGGTCGTCGAATCGACGGTTGCGGATCGCGGCCGCGAGTTCGACATCGTCAACGACCCCGAGACGTGCCAGACGAGTCTCGTGAGCAACCGCATGGGCGGGACCGAGTTCGATTTCGCGCTCGACCATCGCAAGGACATTCGAGGCGACCCTCGCATGGAAGCGGATCCGACCGTCGGTCGACGGGATCAGCTCACGGTCGATCCACTCGCGGACCGCTTCCAGCAATTCGATCGAGGTGGGAGCATCGTGCGGTGCGCCCATGTCACCACCGCCCTTCGAGCGAACGCAGCAGGTCGTGCTCGTTCTCGCACACCCGCCGCCCGATCGCTGCAAGTTCGTGGCTCCTTGTCGTGCCCGTGAGATGCACGCTCGCCTGGAGGATGCACATGATCGCCCATTTCCAGGTGCCGAGCACCTCCCACCAGTGCACCACGACCGCATCGACCGGCGCGCCCCCTGCTGCTTCATAGGCAGCGAACAGTTCGTCGTACTCACCGAGACCGGCGACGGGCGCAGCACCACCGAAACGCCACGCTTTCACACACAGCCAGCCGAGATCTTCCATCGGGTCACCGAGATGAGCGAGTTCCCAGTCGATCACCGCCCGCAACCCGTCGGGGCCGACGATGATGTTTCCGAGCCGGAAGTCGCCGTGCACCACACTGGCCCGATTCGAGGTCGGCCGGGTGTCGACGAGCCAGTTGTGCACGAGTTCGAGTACCGGGTGCGGCTGACCGAGCGAGCCGAGGACGTCGGTGTAGTACGTGAGCTGGTCGGTGGCTTCCAAACCATCGACCTTCTCAGGGTCGAGAGCATGGATCCTGGCGAGCGCATGACCGAAGTCGGCGACCAGTCGTGGCCGCGCCGACGCGAAGTCATCGTCGCGCTGGATCTTGCGGGCAATGGTCTCGCCGTCGATCGCCTCCAACACCATGAATGCCATGCCATCGTCTCGGCGCCGCGCCTCGATGAGTTCCGGTACGGGTACACCTCCTCGACGAGCAGCGCTGACCACGCCGGCCTCCACCAGCATGTTGCGCGAGTCGCCGGGTCGCTGGCGCTGCAAGATGAGCGATCGGCCGTTGGCCGTGAACTGCCACGTTTCGCGCGATGCGCCACCGGAGAGCCGACGCAGGTCGTGGATCTCTGCGTCGTCGAGAAGCTGCGACAACATCGTCGACAGTTCGGTGCCTACCGCAGAAGTCCCCATCACCGGTCCAGATTACGTCGACGCCGCTGCTGGCTCAGCAGCCAGCGGCGCGCACCGACGGGGTCGGGTTCACGGCGAGTCCGCCGCCAGGATGCACTTCGAAGTGCAGGTGCGGGGTGCCGGTGGCGTTGCCGGTGTCACCGTTGTAGCCGATCACGTCACCCTGGTTGACCCGTCGACTCACGCCTTCATAACTCGCCAAGTGGGCGTAGTAGTACCGATTGCCGTTGTCACCCACCAACGACACTGCGTTTCCGCCGAGTCGGTTCTGTCTGAAGTTGACGCCACCGCTGACGACTGCATAGATCGGGGTTCCCGACGGGGCGAGCATGTCGACTCCCTCGTGACTTCGACCTCCCGAGCGGGGCGCTCCCCAACTGTCGCCGTATGCGGCACCGTTCATCGGGCACAGGATCGAATCGATGTAACTCCCGCCGCTGATCACGCCGATCGGGAGGCTGCCGGCACCACCCGTGCCCGTGCGACCACCACTGGTACCACCGGAGGCGCCCGACGGTCGCTGCTCGTCGGGCGACCCGTCGGAGTTGGCGTTGGGGTCGAGACTCGGGTCGGCAGCGGCCGCTTCGGCTTCGCGCGCCGCGGCGATGCCAGGGTTCGGCAGAGCGCGGGCGGCCGCCTCGGCGTTGCGCAACTCGATCTCCTGGAGCCTTGCGAGGTTTGCCGACTGCTGTTCGGCGAGGGCCTGACGGACGGCTTCATCCGTGAGACGCTGCTCCTCGATGTCACGCAGACGCTCGACTTCGGCCTCGGCCTCGTCCTGGAGTTGGCTGAACACTGCTTGCTGGTCCTCGATCGCCTGGCGCTGGCCGACGAGTTCGTCGCGTTTCGCGTCGAGTTCGTCCTGGGCGGCCTCGAACTCGTCGATCGAGCTGCTTCCGGCGTTGGTGACCACGTCGACGAGCACCTCGGCCTGCACCTGGTCCTTGGGTGCCTGCAAGCCGGTCAACAACGGGATGCCCTCGGCGCCGCTGGTCGCGAATCGGGCGACCGCGAGCGACTGCACGTCGCTGCGCAGCTTGTCGACTCGTTCTTCGAGTACTTCGGCCTCGCGTTCCATTCCGGCTGCATCGTCTTCGAGTACCTCGAGATCGGACTGGGCCTGGAAATAGGCGTCGGCTGCAGCGTTCGCTCGATCGCGGGCCGCCTGGATCTCGCGTGCGGCCTGCTGGGCTGCGTCGTCACTGCTCTGAGCCGTGGCCGCCACCGGCGCAACCGCAGCGGCCGTGACGAGCAGTGCGACCGCGGTCAACAGCGCGACAAGGCTCCGACCCAGCAGCGGCCTCGACACGCCGCGGCCATCAGAGTCCAGAGAGCGGTTGATGTGGGGAAGGCTAGTGGGCATGGCAGTTCGGACACCGACAGCAACGCTTCCGGCACCACATTCTTCGTCACCGAGTCGTCGCCACTTGACCACTTCGGCGAAAGAGTGACCAACGACCCCCGCAGGATGTAGATGGTGCCAGGTCGCCGCAGTCAGGTGACGTCGTCACCGGCGCCTGCATCGGTGAGCAGTGCGCTCAGCGCTTTCGCCCCGCGTTCGACGTGGTCGTCGAGCACGCGCTGCAACACGGCGCCGGTCCACAAACTGCCGCCATATGTGAGCGTCATCGTGATCACCGTGTCGGTGGTCTCGAGATGCGACCCGGACGTCCCTGGTGCCAGCGTCGCAGCGAGGACCCATGGCGAGTGCCGACGACCATCGACCTCAACTCGTTCGAACACGACCCGATGCGGTGGTTCGTGGATCGTGCGAACCATCCGAAGGCGTTTCGAGCGGGCGAACGGTCCGACCTGTGCTTGGAGCTCGACGTCCCATGTTCGACGTTCATTGTCTGGCGGCACCTCGTCGACCGCGTGTACGAGATCCATCCAGGCGGGGTACTCGGAGAGATCGTCGACGAGGGTGAAGGCGCGTTCAGGTGCGCACGGCACAGCGGTTTGTCGTTCGATCTCCACGTGATACCTGTGTGACCGTCGACGTCACTCGTCGGGTCGCTGTGCGGTTCGGAATGCACGCGACAGCAGCGGGCTGCTCGCTGACAGCAGCCCGTCGAGGTCGTCGGCTTCGTCGAACGACGGCGACCACGGACCAGGGTCAAGGTCACCATTACCGGCTTCGGGCTCGTCGGCGGGCTCGAGCGGAACATCCGCCAGCGCCGGAAGCGCCTCGGGGCCGTCGAGCTGCAGTTGCTCGACGACGGGATGGTCGCGTCGCACCCGTGCCACCCGGGTTCGCAGGGTGGGCGCGGGGAGTGGTGGACGGAACAGATGCAGCTCGGGGTCGCGTAGGTCGTCGAGTGTCCAACCGCGTGGCACCACCATGGAATCGGCATGCCGCCGACACAGGACTGCGGCACCGTCCTCCGGTCGCTCGGGCAGCACATCGAGCCAGAACACGAGGTCTTCGGCGAGCATCCCGTACGCGACGGATGCCACATCGGAACATCCCGGGCGCCCGCAGAGCCGTTGCATCAGCTCCGACCTTAGTGTTCAGCCACGACGGCGCACGGTGAGCGTCACGGAGACCTTGCTCAAGATCCGGAGCCGTGCTGGTGATCGCAGAGGCGTTGCTGGCCTGCAGCGATCTGGCCGGCGCCCGCACCTTCGAGCGATGCGAACGGCCCACACGCGTGGGGTGTGATCCACACGTGGATCATCGGGGCCGGATCGTGCTTGACCAGTCCGTTCGGGCAGGAACCGTCGGGGTTCGTCAGGCCGGCAACACGTGGCTGCTCCGGGTCGGTCGTGTAGCAGAGGTTGTCGTGGATGTGCCACTGCATCAGGGCACCACCGATGTTCGGCGCATCTTCCAGCGCAACGTCGGTCGGCAGCATGTACATCGCGCTGACGAGTTTCTTGGAACCGTCGGGTTGCGGCTCGTACACCAGACTCTCCGGTCGATCCGGGTCGAGGATCACGTCGTCGTCGATCCAGTCCCACTGGATGAAGTGCTCGTGCCCGGTCCCTGCGTCGCCGATGCTCCGGAAGCCGTACGCCTCGGCGACTCGGTAGTCGCTCCACATCGGGAGCCGCACCACGGTGGTGGCGATCAGGTTCTCTGCGGCGGCCTGCTGCTGGGGTGTCACTCCAGGGGTTCCGCTGAGATCGATCGGCATCGTCGGGTCGTACGGCTTCGGTTTGGCTGCCGCTGCGGTCTCGGCATCGTGGCCTGCGTGACCGTCGCCGCACATGTCGACGCGCTGGGCCTCGGACACCGCCGCCGTGCCGGCGCCGATGCCTTCGAGCGCAGCGAAGACACCGCAGGGGTGCGGCGTGATCCACACGTGCACCATCGGGCTCTCGCCGCCGGCGCGCACTCCCCTGGCACAATTTCCAGCTGCGTCGATCACGCCGACGACCGTGGCCTTGCCATCGGCGCCGGTCGCCCAGCAGAGATTGTCGTGTTTGTGCCAGGTCATCAGCGGCCCGGCCCAGTCGGTCAGCGTCGGGTCGTCGGCCGGACGGGGGCTGGCGATGTACATCGCGCCGGAGAGCGTGCGGCGGTCGCCGTCGACCGCGTACACGAGCGACTCGGGAGCGGTGGGGTCGAGCAACGCATCGTCGTCGATGAGGTCACTCTTGATGTAGTGCTCGGTGCCCGTGCCCGCATCGCCGATCGAGGTGTAGCCCGCGGCCACGGCGGCAGCCGTGTCGGCGTACTTCGGCAGCTCGCGCAAGGTGTCCTCGATCAGCGTGATAGCTCGTACTTCCTGGTCGACGCTGACACCTTCGACACCGGACACGTCGATCGGCTGGCCGGGATCCCACGGCCGTGGCCACGTCAGAGCGACCGGTTGGACAGTGTCACCGCCGTGATCGTCGTGGCCGTCGTGGCCGTCTTCGCCGGCTTCGCCGTCTTCGCCGTCATGGCCATCCGCGGCAACTCCTGTGGTGTCCCCATCCGCTACAGGGTCGTGCGGGTGCGGTGTCGACTCGTCGCCGGCACCGGCACCGGCTGCGAAGCCGTCGGCGTCGATGGCGACCTCGTCGTCATGCCCGTGCGCTGCGCCTGCGACCTCAGTCGCGTGACCCGATCCGGAGTGAGCATGGGTGCTCGCCGCCATCATCGGCCAGACGGCGAAGGCCCCCAGGAGCAGCGCCGGCACGGTCAGCAGCGCCGTGCGCTGGCGATCCGCCGGAAGCAACGCCCCGGCGAATGCGGCGACGATGGCGACCAGCCCGAACGCGGCGCACGCCGTGTCGGCGAACTGTGGCGCCTCGCGGATTTCGAGACCGTCGATCCACGAGATCCCGATCATGCGCGTCGTGAGCCAACCGCCGACTGCGAGTGTGTTGACCACGACCACGCCCCACGCAGCCGGACGTGTGTGGCGAATCAATGCCCAGATGCCGACGCCCATCTGAACGGCGGCCACCACGACGAAGATCTGCGCCAACTGACGGTGCTCGGCGTGGATGCCTGCGGCTGCTGCGTGAACCGCACCTGCGGCGATGGACGCGAGTCCGCCGAAGGAGACGACCGACATGCCGGTGCGTGGTTGCGGCCGATCGGATTCGTGTTCGTCGAGCGCGACTGCGCCTGCTTCGAGTTCTCCGCCGGTCACGCCCATCGGGACAGGCTAGGCGATGTGACGTTTGTCTCCCTGACGGGGCGCCGACGAATCTTAGGCCACCATGGCTGACGACATGATGGCCGAGACACCAGCAGACGATGCGGTGGTCGCACGATTGTCGCTCCTCGACCGGTTCCTGCCGGTGTGGATCGGGCTGGCGATGGTGCTCGGCATCGTGTTGGGCAAAGTGTTCACGGGCCTCGACGACACCCTCGACGCTGTCAAGATCGACACCGTCTCGTTGCCGATCGCGATCGGACTGCTGGCGATGATGTACCCGGTGCTCGCGAAGGTGAAGTACCGCTCGATCGGCAGCGTCATCGACCGCCGATCGCTGGTGATGTCGTTGGTGCTGAACTGGTTGATCGGGCCATTGCTCATGTTCACCCTCGCGTGGCTGCTGCTGCCCGACCTCCCCGAGTACCGAACCGGGCTGATCATCGTCGGCCTGGCTCGTTGTATCGCCATGGTGCTCATCTGGAACGATCTCGCCTGTGGGAGCCGGGAGCTCGCGGCAGTCCTGGTGGCGATCAACTCGGTGTTCCAGATCGTGGCGTATTCGGTACTGGGCTACTTCTACCTCGAACTGTTGCCGGGCTGGTTGGGGCTCGACTCCGACGGCATCGACATCACCATCTGGGGCATCACGAAATCGGTGCTCATCTTCCTCGGCGTTCCGCTGGTGGCAGGGTTCCTCACCCGGCTCATCCTCGAACCACGCAAGGGCACCGAATGGTACGAGGCAACGTTCCTACCCCGCATCGGACCGATCGCCCTGTACGGGCTGCTGTTCACCATCGTGATCCTGTTCTCGCTCCAAGGCGACGCGATCACCGACAACCCGTGGGACGTCGCCCGAATCGCGATCCCACTCGTCGTGTACTTCGCGATCATGTGGACAGGTTCGTTCGCTGCCGGGCTCCGAATGGGATTCCCGTACGACCGCAATGCATCGATCGCATTCACCGCCGCCGGCAACAACTTCGAACTGGCCATTGCGGTGGCGATCGGCGTGTTCGGCGTCTCGTCGGGACAGGCACTCGCCGGCGTCGTCGGACCGCTGATCGAGGTACCCGTCCTGGTCGGGCTCGTCTACGTGTCGCTGTGGGCACGCCGTCGCTACTACCCGGACATCGCCACCCACACGGCACCCGTCGCCGGTCAGTGCGTGGGTGAGTCCAGCAGTGACGGCTCGTAGTCGGCTGGGATCTCCAGGTCGAGCAGCTGCAGGATCGTCGCCGCAACGTTCGCAAGACCGGCGGTCGGCAGATCGTCACGAAGGCGAGTCGGAGCCCCAGTGGAATCGTGTACGGCAAACATGACCGGGTTGAGTGAGTGCGCCGTGCGCAGCTGAGGGGTGCCGTCAACGCTCGTCAACGGCGTGCCTGCGCTGTTGCGCTCGACCTTGTCGTCGGCGTTGCCGTGATCCGCCGTGACGAGCAGACATCCCGATGCGGCTGCGACGGCCTCGGCGATTCGGCCGATTGCCAGGTCGACACTCTCGACCGCAATACGAGTCGCAGGAATGTCGGCGGTGTGGCCGACCATGTCACCGCCGGCGAGGTTCATCCTGATGAAGCCGAACTGGCCGGAGCGTACCGCCTCGATTACAGCGTCGGCGGTCTCGGCGGATTTCATCCACGGACGTTCGTCGAATGGCACGAGATCGGAGGGGATCTCGACGTAGGTCTCCCGTTGCTCGTCGAACTTGCTCGACCGGTTGCCGTTCCAGAAGTACGTGATGTGCCCGAACTTCTGAGTCTCCGCACCGGCCCACTGGGCGATTCCGGCGGCGGCGATGATCTCGCTGACCGTCATGTCGACCGACTCGGGCTGGACCAGGTAGGAGGCCGGGGTGTTCGTGTCACCGTCGTACAACGCCATCCCGGCGAAGTAGACGTTCGGAACGCGCTTGCGATCGAACTCGTCGAATTCCGGTCCGGCCACGAACGTCTGTGACAACTCGATGGCGCGGTCGCCCCGGAAGTTGAACATGATCACGGCGTCGCCGTCGACGATCGAGCCGACCGGTTGCTGCGACTCGTCCACCACGGTGAAGGCAGGGAGCAGCTGATCGCTGCGCACACCCGTCGACCGGCCCCACTCGACACCCGACAGGAGATCCGGCACCGGGTGAGCGGTGCCGAGCACGTGGGCGTGCCAGCCCGCCTCGACGATGCGCCAATCGGCTCCATAGCGGTCCATGGTGGTGACCATGCGCCCTCCGCCGGACGCGAAGCGGATGTCGACGCTCGGGTACTTGGCGATCTCGTCGTAGGTTCGTGTGATGTAGCGCTCGGCCGAAGGGTCGGCCACATCTCGTCCGTCGAAGAGCGTGTGAAGTCTGATCGTGGCGATCCGATCGCCGGCGGCCTGGCGGAGGATCTCGAACAGGTGACTGATGTTGGAGTGGACGTTGCCGTCCGACAGCAGACCGATCAGGTGGAGCGTGCCTCCGCCACCGGCACACACCGCAACGATCTCGCGCCACGCGTCAGACGTCCAGATCGAACCGGACGCAATGGCGTTGTCGACCCGCTTCGCCCCTTGGTCGAAAATACGCCCCGCACCGAGGATGTTGTGCCCGACTTCGGAGTTGCCCATGTCCGCATCAGAGGGAAGTCCCACTGCGGTTCCGTGCGCTCTGAGCGTGCGGTACGACTCGGACGCAAGCCGGTCGAGATTCGGAGTGTTCGCAAGTGCCACGGCATCGAAGCCATCACCTCGACCCACGCCGACACCGTCCATCACGACCAGTACGAGCGGACGGTCGCGGCCCAACTGACTTGCGGAGCTCATGCTGGCCAGTCTACGGGCACAGCTGCGAGGCCATCGAGGAGGTCAGCCGCAGCAGCCGGCGGAGGAATCGGTGCTCCTCGACACGACCGTGTTGGCGAGTTGTTCGGTGTCGCCGTGCTTGACGTACCACTCCCAGCGATTCCCGTCCGGTGCCTCGACCCAGGTCTCGGTCTTCTCGGCGAAGCAGCAGATCGTGTCGTCGACGCCGGTGGTGGCGAGTCCCGACTCGGACAGGCGGGACTCGGCCGCCACGACTTCGGCGGCGGTCTCGGTCTCGACGCCGAGGTGGTTGATCGAGCCGGCGGGACCGGCTCCTTCGAACAACACGAGCTTGAGCGGCGGATTCTCGATGGCGAAGTTCGCATAGCCCGGCTTGGTCTTGGCCGGTGCGGTACCGAACATCTTGCTGTAGAACTCGATCGCCTGATCGAGATCGTCGACATTGAGGGCGAGTTGCAGACGCATGGGACTCCTGGTGGTTGGGTCGATCGACGAGTCGGACGACGTTTTGACATCTGTCGATATGTTAGCCAGACGAATCGAGATCTGTCAATATGTTTTTCGTGAACGATGCCACTGTCCCACCAGAGCCAGAACCGTGTTGCGCTCCCCTGCTGCGGTCGCCTCTCGACGAGCACCAGGCGTCGGAGCTGGCCGACGTGCTCAAAGCGCTCGCCGACCCGGTGCGGTTGCGACTGGTGTCGATCATTGCGGCAGCCGAGTCGGGTGAGGTGTGCGCCTGCGATCTGCCGGTCCTGGTCGATCGAACACAGCCGACCGTCAGTCATCACCTGTCGTTGCTGGTCCGAGCGGGGGTGCTCGAACGTGAACAGCGCGGCAAGTGGGCCTGGTTCCGGCTCCGTCGGGAACGACTGGCCGCCGTCGGTGACGCCTTGGTGAACTCCGGGTGAACCCTTTCACCATCTGTTGACTCAGTATCGGTTGAGTGTTTATCTGGTCACCGATGGAACAGTCGAAGATCGCCGAGTCGCTGGCCCGACGTGCCGCCGTGCACGCCGCATTGGGTGAGCCGGTCCGCCTCGCGATCGTCGAGGACCTCGGACTCAGCGACCGTTCGCCGAAGGAACTCGCCGCTCGCTTCTCGCTGCCGACCAACCTGCTCGCCCATCACCTCGGCGTGCTCCAAGACGTGGGGCTGATCGATCGGGTCGTGTCCTCGGGCGACGGTCGCCGGCGCTACGTCCGCCTCGTGCGGGCACCCCTGGCCCGCCTCGCAACGGCCACCGCCACCGCCACGCTGCCCGAAGGCGACGTGATGTTCGTGTGCAGCCACAACTCTGCTCGTTCGCAGCTGGCAGCGGCGTTGTGGACCGCTCGCACCGGTGCAGCGGCAACCTCCGCTGGCACGCATCCCGCCGAGCGCGTCCACCCCGGCGCCGTCGCCGCCGCATCCCGTGTCGGGCTGGACCTCAGCGGCGCCGAACCGCGAATGCTCGATGCCGCCGGGCCGACAGGGTTCGTCGTGACCGTGTGTGACCAGGCGCACGAGGAACTCGATCCCGAGCCGGGTTGGTGGCACTGGTCGCTGCCGGATCCGGTCGCTGACGGCCGCGCCGCAGCGTTCGACGCGGTGATCACCGAACTCGACGATCGCATCCGCTCTGTCGCGAACTGAGGAGACGAACCACCGATGATCCAACCAACCGTTCTCTCACCGATCCAGCCGCACCGATGACCACGCGCATCGGAATCAACGGATTCGGTCGCATCGGCCGCCTGGTGGTGCGCGCGCTACGCGAGCAGACCGATCTCGAACTCGTGCACGTCAACGACGCAGTCGCCGACGTCGAGACCTCGGCGCACCTATTGGAGTTCGACACCGTGCACGGTCGATATGGCGGCACCGTCGCCGTCAGCGGCAGTCAGCTGGAGATCGATGGTGCGTCCGTGGGTTACTCGTCAGTCGCCGCGCCCGGCGACGTGGCGTGGCAGGTCGCCGACGTCGACATCGTGTTGGAATGCTCCGGCAAGTTCCGCACCCCCGAGCTGCTGGCGCCGTACTTCGATCTCGGCGTTCGCTCGGTCATCGTCGCTGCGCCGGTGAAGAGCGACGGCGTCCTGAACATCGTGATGGGGTGCAACGATCACCTCTACGACCCGGCCGTCCACCGGGTCGTCACTGCTGCGTCGTGCACCACGAACTGTCTCGCCCCGGTCGTCAAGGTGCTCCACGAACACATCGGGATCGAGCGCGGCGTGATCACCACGATCCACGACGCCACGAACACCCAGGTCGTCGTCGACGCGCCGCACAAGGATCTTCGCCGAGCGCGCTCCGCCCTCAACTCACTGATCCCGACATCCACCGGCTCTGCCACTGCGATCACGATGATCTACCCAGACCTCGCCGGGAAGTTGAATGGCCTCGCCGTACGGGTTCCCCTGCTGAACGCATCGCTCACGGACGCAGTGTTCACGATGACGCGCGACGTCTCCGTCGAGGAGATCAACGGCCTCCTACGCGATGCGGCAGACGGCGAGCTGAAGGGGATCCTGGGCTTCGAGGACCGGCCCCTGGTGTCCGCCGACTACACCAACGACACCCGGTCCGGCATCGTCGACGGCCCATCCACGATGGTCGTCGACGGCCGAATGGTCAAGGTCTTGATCTGGTACGACAACGAGTACGGTTACGCCTTCCGCATGGCCGACCTGGCCGCCAAGGTCGCGGGCGCAATCGCCGACAGCATCCCATCCGGATCATGAAGCCGAGTTCGACGTGAAGCTGCGCAACTACATCCTGGTGACCGGCGGCTACTGGGCGTTCACACTCACCGACGGTGCGCTTCGGATGCTGGTGCTGCTGTACTTCCACGAACTCGGCTATTCGCCGGTTGCAATCGCCTTCCTGTTCCTCGCCTACGAGTTCATGGGGATCGTCACCAACCTGTTCGGCGGTTGGGTCGGTGCCCGCAGCGGGCTCAACCGCACGCTGCTCGTCGGGCTCGGTCTCCAGGTGGTCGCCCTCGTCGGGCTCACCTTCCACGATCCGAGTTGGGTCGAGTGGGCGTCGGTTGCGTTCGTCATGGGACTCCAGGCGCTGTCCGGGGTGGCCAAGGACCTCACGAAGATGAGCTCGAAGAGCGCGGTCAAGTTCATGGCCGGCGAGGGCGCCCTGTTCCGCCTGGTGGCGATCCTGACCGGCTCGAAGAATGCACTGAAAGGCCTCGGCTTCTTCCTCGGCGCCGCGCTGTTGTCGTGGATCGGCTACGACGCTGCGCTGTGGTCGATGGCGGTCATGATCACGGTGGCGCTCATCGCTGTCGGCGTCCTCCTGGACGAGGAGATCGGACGGGCGAAGGTGAAGCCAAAACTGCGGTCGATCCTGTCGAAGTCGACGGCGATCAACCGGTTGTCAGCCGCACGGTTCTTCCTGTTCGGTTCGCGCGACATCTGGTTCGTCGTCGCGCTGCCGATCTTCCTCACCGAGGTGCTGGATTGGTCCTTCTATCAGACCGGGGGATTCCTCGCCGCGTGGTTGATCGGGTACGGCATCGTGCAGTCTTTCGCCCCGCGATTGCTGCGTCGTTCGATCACCGGCGTCGACGCCGAGATCGGAGCTGCGCGTACCTGGGCGTTCCTGCTCGTCGTGGTGTCGGTGTCGATGGCTGTCGGCGTGGCGCTCGACGTCGCCGTCACGGCGGTGGTCGTCGGTGGGTTGATTGTGTTCGGCGTGGTGTTCGCAGTCAACTCCTCGCTGCACTCGTATCTCATCCTGGCCTACTCCCAGGGAGACGACGTGTCGCTCGATGTCGGCTTCTACTACTCGGCCAACGCAACCGGACGTCTGGTCGGCACCCTGCTGTCTGGCGTGCTCTACCTCTGGGGCGGCCTCGACTCCGCGCTCTGGGGCTCCGCCTCGTTCGTCGCCATCACCTGGCTCCTGACACTCCGCCTGCCCGCGCTCACACCAATCGACGAACACCACGCGGCCACATCGATCACGCAGTGACGGTGGGGGTACCTGCTGGGAGGCACCTCCGCATGGCGGCACCGACTGCGGCCTAGGTTCTCTGCGTGGAGATCGACCCGCGACAGCGCGCGCTCGTGCGAATGAAGTTCGTCGCGGCCGGCCTGCTCGTGGTCGCCGCCATCGTGTTTCTGATCGCGCGCACGTTCCACGGCAACCCCGCGATCTGGGGCTACGTGGAGGCCGGCGCCGAGGCCGCAATGGTGGGCGCGCTCGCCGATTGGTTCGCGGTGACCGCGTTGTTTCGCCACCCGCTGGGCCTGCCGATCCCGCACACGGCGATCATCCCCAAACGCAAGGATGAGATCGGACGGTCGCTGGGCCAGTTCGTCGAAGGCAACTTCATGTCCCGCGAGATCATCGGTGAGCGACTGCGCGGCGCTGGGATCGCCCGTCGGCTCGGTGAGTGGCTGAGCATCGGGGAGCATGCAACGCGAGCAGCGGACGCGATCGCCGACCTCTTGACGAACACGATCAAAGTGCTCGACGACGACGAAGTGTCCGCTGCGCTCGAACAGATGGTCGAGCGACGGATCCGGGCAACGGAGGTGTCACCGCTCGTCGGCCGGGCGATCGACCTCGCGGTCGAGGGCGACCATCACGAGCGGCTGTTCGACGCTGTGCTCAAGGGCGCTGGCAACTTCATGGAAGACAATCGCGACACGTTGCGGGCACGGTTGTCGGAGGAGTCGCCGTGGTGGGTGCCGGAGCCCATCGACGACCGCGTGTTCGCCAAGGCCTACGCCGGGGTGCGGCGATTCCTCGACGACGTCGCTGGCGATCCGGACCATCCGATCCGCAAGACCGTGGAACGGCGGATGCTGGACCTCGCCGAGCGCCTGAAGACCGACCCCGAGATGCTGTCGAAGGGTACGGATCTCAAGGAGGAGCTGCTCGCCCACCCCGACTTCCGGGCGTGGACCGCGAGCCTCTGGCGTGACACGAAGCGCGGGCTGTTGGACGCGACGTCGACGCCGGGAAGCGAGCTGCGCCTGGGCATCGCAGCGACGATGCAGCGGCTGGGTGTCCGCCTGGTCGCCGATCCCGACCTGCAGGGGCGCGTCGACGAATCAATCCAGCGCGGGGTGTATTACGTCGTCGACAACTACCGCAGCGAGGTCAGCGAGCTGATCGAATCGACGATCGCGAAGTGGGACGGGCCGTCGACTGCTCGTCTCATGGAGCTCCAGGTCGGGCGCGACCTGCAGTTCATCCGCATCAACGGCACGATCGTCGGGTGCATCGTCGGCGTGCTCATCCACGCACTCACGCAGGTGCTGTAGCCGGCGCAGAATTTGCTGGTCCCGTCAGCGCGACGAAAGTTCGCGTTCGGAGACGCCGGGCTCGATGACGAGATCGGTCGAGCGCTTGGAGTACATCACCGCACCGATGAGCACGACCAGCGACACGCCGGCTATGGCGTACCCCGCAGGCTTGGGGCTCGACACGATCGGGTTCTCCTCGTCGATGTTCGACAGGGCGATGATCGCCGGCAGGATGAGCAACGACACCAGGTTCATCACCTTGATCAGGGGGTTGAGCGCAGGACCGGCGGTGTCCTTGAAGGGGTCGCCGACGGTGTCGCCGATGACCGCAGCCTTGTGCGACTCGGAACCCTTGCCGCCCTCATGACCGTCCTCGATGTACTTCTTGGCGTTGTCCCAAGCGCCGCCGGCGTTGGAGAGATAGTTCGCCATCAACTGTCCGGTCAGGATCACCGCGGCGAGGAATGCGCCCAGCGCCGTGTAGCCGACGCCGAAGCCGATGATCACCGGCGTGAGCACGGCGAGGAGTGCCGGCGTGGCCAGCTCGCGCAGCGAAGCCTTCGTACAGATGTCGATGACGGGCCCGTAGTCGGGTTGACGCTCGCCGGACATGATCTTGCCGTCGGCGAACTGGTTGCGAACCTCCTGCACGACCACGCCCGCCGTCCGGGAGACCGCACGGATGGCCAGCGCCGAGAAGAGGAAGCTGACCGACCCGCCGATGAGCAGGCCGATGAAGACCTTCGGGTCGGCGACGTTGATCGGGATCGAGTCGAACACGCCCCGAGCGGTGCCGTTCAACTCCTCGACGAGCGCCCGCGGGAGCGTCTCGTTGGCAGCGGTCTCGATGTAGCTGGCGAAGATTGCGACGGCGGCGATGACTGCCGATCCGATGGCGAACCCCTTGGTGACGGCCTTGGTGGTGTTGCCGACCGCGTCGAGGCTGACCATGATCTTCTCGGCCTCGCCCTCGAATTCGCCGGACATCTCCGCGATGCCGGCCGCATTGTCGGCGACCGGGCCGAACGTGTCCTCCGACACGATCACACCGGTCGTTGCGAGCATGCCCATGCCGGTGAGAGCGACGAGATAGAAGGAGAACTGCAGATTGCCGCCCCCGAGCGTCAGCGCCGTACCGATGGCAATGGCGATGGCGATGATGGCGTACACCGAGGACTCCATGCCCGACGCCGTGCCGGACAGCACGGTGGTCGCCGGGCCAGTTCGTGTAGCGCGAGCGATCTCCTGGACCGGGCCGTACTCCGTCCCGGTGAAGTACTCGGTGAGACGGCTCACCACCTGGGCGAGTACGAGGCCGATGACGACGGCGCCGAAGCACTTCCAGCCCTCGTTGGCATTGTCGTTGCCGACGTAGAGCAGCGCCACGAGCGCCGTACCGATGACGGTGATGATGCCCGCCGTGAGGAAGCCGCGGTTGATGGGCTTGAGGGCGTTGGTCTCGCCCTCCTTCGCCCGCACGGCGTAGACGCCGGCGATGGAGGCGATGACGCCGACTGCACGGGCGGCGACGGGGAACACGAGGCCGAGCGCCGGGTTGGCGCCGATGGCCGCAAAGGCCGGAACGCCGAGGATGATGGAGGCAACGAGCGTGACTTCGTACGATTCGAAGAGGTCGGCGGCCATGCCGGCGCAGTCGCCGACGTTGTCGCCCACGTTGTCGGCGATCGTGGCCGGGTTGCGCGGGTCGTCCTCGGGGATGCCGGCTTCGACCTTGCCGACGAGGTCAGCGCCGACGTCGGCGGCCTTGGTGAAGATGCCACCACCGACGCGCAGGAACAGCGCAATCAGCGAGCCACCGAAACCGAAGCCGACGAGGATGGCCGAGCTGGTGTTCTGGAACAGCAGGATGATCAGCGTGGCTCCGAGCAGGCCCAGACCTACGGTGAACATGCCGGCGACGCCGCCGGTGCGGAACGCCACCTTGAGCGCCGCAGGCAGCGAGCCCGACTTGGCGGCCGCGGCAGTCCGTACATTGCCGCGAGTGGCCAGCGTCATGCCGATGAAGCCGGTGAGCCCCGACAGGAACGCACCGGCGACGAACGCCAGGGTGCGGTACGTGCCCGATTCGATCCTCGACAGCGCAACGACGCCATCGGGCTTGAGCACCTCGGTGGACGTGAGGAACACGATCGCTGCGACCGGGATCATGATCACCGCGATCGTCCTGAACTGCCGGCGGAGATAGGCGGCGGCCCCGACTTGGATCGCCAGCGCAATCTCGATCATCTTCGGCGTGCCCTGCTCGGCAGCGAGCACGCCTCGCATCAACTGGAATCCGACAGCGAGCGCCATCAACGCGGCGACGACCGACAGGAGCAAGACGGTCATCTCGCCACCGCCCAGCTCGAACTGTTGATAGCCGCCCTCTGCCGCGACAATGCTTGCAAACACGGTGGTCTCCCTGCGTTGGTGTGCACCGGCGATTGCCGGTGTATGTCCCACACGGCCTCAGCCGTGCCTCACGCGGATCCAGCCCCGCTTCGTGAGCACCCGGAAGATACTGCATTGCCTCCGACAAACGTCAAACCGACGCCTGGCTGCTCTCTACGCTTAGGGTCAGATTGCGTCTTCGCCCGCCTCTTGCGTGCGGATACGGACGATGGATTCGACGTCGGTCACCCAGATCTTGCCGTCACCGATCTTGGCGGTGTTGGCAGCTCGGGTGATCGTGTCGATGACCTCGTCGACGACGGAATCGGACACCACCACTTCGATCTTCACCTTCGGCACGAAGTCGATGCGATACTCGGCGCCGCGGTAGGTCTCGGTGTGACCGCCTTGACGACCGAACCCCCGCACCTCGGTCACTGTCATGCCGAGCACGCCAGCAGCCTTGAGCGCCTCCTTGACGTCGTCGAGCTTGAACGGCTTCACGATTGCTGTGATGAGCTTCACTTGGTTTCTCGTCTCGTTCAGTCGTTGCCGGCCGAGTGGTAGGCCGTCTCGCCATGTTCGGCGAGGTCGAGTCCCATGGATTCGACCTCGTCGGACACTCGGACTCCGATGGTTGCCTTCAGCGCCAACATGATCACTGTGGTGAGCGCCAACGACCACACGATGGCGGCTCCGTTGGCCAGCGCCTGCTCGCCGAGAAGTTTCGCGCTACCTCCGTAGAAGATGCCCTCGAGGAACGAACCCTCGAAGAAGTCGGGGTTGGCGAAGAACCCGATCAGGAGTGATCCGACGAGACCGCCGACGAAGTGCACACCGACCACGTCGAGAGCGTCGTCGTAACCGAAACGCCCTTTCAGCCTCACGGCGTAGCAGCATGCGATACCAGCGATTGCACCGATTGCGAGCGGGGCCCCACCGGAGACGTACCCCGCCGCTGGCGTGATCGCGACCAGTCCGGCCACGATGCCCGATGCTGCACCGAGCGTGGTCGGGTGACCGTCGCGGAGCCACTCCACGAGCACCCACGCCAAACCGGCAGCAGCGGCGGCGAGGAAGGTGTTCATGAACGCCTGCGCAGCTTGTCCGTTGGCGGCGAGTGCGGACCCAGCGTTGAAGCCGAACCATCCGAACCAGAGGATGCCGGTGCCGATCATCACGAGTGGCATCGAGTGCGGCGGATGCGGCGCGCTGTTCCGCTTACCTAGAATGAGCACCGCAGCCAGGGCGGCGATGCCAGCGTTGACGTGGATCGCAGTGCCTCCGGCGAAGTCGATCGAGCCGCGCTGGCCGAGCCAGCCGCCGTACACCCACTTGAAGACGGGCACGTACACCAGGAAGAGCCACAGCGGAACGAAGAGCGCCCACGCAGAGAACTTCATGCGGTCCGCCACCGCACCCGAGATCAGCGCCGGCGTGATCGCGGCAAACATACCGAGGAACGCGATCGTGGCGAGTGCGGACCCGTCGCCTGCAACAGTGACGTCGCGAAGGAACACCGAGTCGAAACCTCCGATCAGGTCGTTGTCGAACGGCGTCTGAGCGAGCGAATACCCGGCGACGAACCACAACACGGGAACGATCAACACGCAGTAGAAGTTCATCATCAGCATGTTGAGCACGTTCCGGGAACGGTCCATGCCGGCGTAGAAGAACGCCAACCCCGGAATCATGAAGAGCACGAGTGCTGCTGAGATCAACACCCACGCAAGGCTGCCGCTGTCCATTGTCCTCCAATCGAGCGCCGAGTGCGCTGGCCGGGGAGCACCGTGACGAGTCAATGTTTCGTGCGGGTTTCCGGATCGTGCCGATCGAATGAACCGTCGAGATTCAGATGCGGGCCACCGACGCGTGTGCACGGTTCGGTCGCTCACGTAGCGGGGCTGGATCCGCGCTGCACCCCTCGCGCCCGATCCACCCTCAGAATTCAGGGGTTGACACGGTCGGGCCGATATCGAGTGGCCGGTCGTTGGCGGGCGGCGTGTTGTTGCGCTCACGTTGTGGGCGTCGGCGCCGGCACCCCGATGGCGGGTTTGTCGGTTCGTTCGTTACGTGAGCGATGGTCCGGAACCGTCGATATTGAGTGTGGTGAGCGACTCGTCATGGTGGCGAGGAGCGGTGGGGTACGGTGAAAATGTGTCGACCGAAGCGCCAAGCCCAGAGTCACTGAGCGTTGCTCTCGACCGGATCGAGAACGCTGTCACGAAGCACCCCAGCCTCGGTATCGGCACCGAGCGCTCGATCAGCACCGTCACTGGTGGGCTTCGTTGCACGAGCGAGGAGGGCGCCTTTCGATTCGAGACCGATCTTCCCGAGACCATGGGTGGCGAGGGCTCCGGGCCGTCGCCGGGGGTGCTCGGGCGAGCTGCACTCGGCAGCTGCCTTGCGATGGGCTATCAGATGCGGGCAGCGCGACTTGGTGTCGATCTGGCCTCGGTGAGCGTCGAGATCGAGGCCGACTTCGATGTCGTCGGCATGCTCTCGATGGAGGCGGCGGCGCGGCCTGGTTACAGCGAGGTCCGCTACCACGTGCGAGTGGAGAGTTCGGCGCCGGAGGCTGACATTCTCCGGGTGCTCGACGAGGGCGACATCCTCAGCCCGTACCGCGACGTGTTCTCCGCTGAGACGCCGATGAAGCGAACGGTTTCAATTCAGTCGCCGACAGCCTGACATGGAACCAAAGCTGCAGCGCCGCGTCCAACGCTACGGATGGGACCGCGCTGCAGAGTTCTACGCGACGTTTTGGTGTGAGCAGCTTCGTCCGGCGCACGAGGCCACCATCCGCCTGAGCGATCCACAGGTCGACGAGCGCGTAGTTGACGTTGCGTGCGGAGGTGGCGAGATCACGTTCGATGCGGCTGAACGGGTTGGTGCCGCAGGCCATGTCCTCGGACTCGACCTCTCGGAGAAGATGGTCGCAGCGGCACGAGCGGCAGCAACGGCACGGGGGTCGAGCAACACGTCATTCCAGCGTTGCGATGCCGAGTCGCTCGACTGCGAGGACGCATCGTTCGATCTGGCGCTCTGTTCGCTCGGGTTGATGTACGTGCCAGAGCCGGCCGTCGCAATCGCCGAAATGCATCGGGTGCTACGGCCTTCTGGTCGGGTCGCTGTCTCGGTGTGGGGCGAACGCCGTCGCTGCGGATGGGCGGAGTTGTTTCCGATCGTCGATCGCCGAGTGCAGTCCGACGTCTGTCCGATGTTCTTCTTCCTTGGGGCACCTGGTGCCATCGAAGCCACACTCCAGAACGCGGGTTTCATTGATGTGAGCGTGACCCGGCTACAGGTTGGCCTCGCCTATCGCGACAAAGCTGAGGCGATCGGGGCAGCGTTTCTCGGTGGACCGGTTGCGCTCCCATATGGTCGGTTCAGCGATGACGAGCGTCGAGAAGTTGAGCTCGAGTACCTGGACTCGATCAAAGAATTCGGTGACGGTGACGGTTATCTCGTTCCCGGCGAGTTCGTCATCGCAACCGCAGCACGCAAGTAGCCCTATCTTTCAGACCTCACCAGCACCGACGCATCATCGAAGCCGTGCAGCGGAGCCCGCGAATATCGGGTGCGCTGATTGGGTAGATATGAAGCTCCTATTGTTTGTCAAGGGCTTCTTTGGTCGGGTTGAGGTCGCGGTAGACCTCGCGGGCGACGTAGCGCTTCAAGCAGCGCATGATCTCTCGTTTGCTCTTGCCTTCGGCGGTGCGACGCTCGACGTAGAGACGGGTTCGTGGGTCTTTGCCCATGCGGACGAGCACGATGCGCCAGAGCGCTTCGTTGGCTTGGCGGTTGCCGCGCGGGTTCAGTCGTTTCCGCACGATCTGGCCGGATGAGGCGTCGATCGGGGCGCTGCCGCAAAGGTGAGCGAAGCTGGCTTCGCTGTGGAGGCGTTCGGGGTTGTCGCCAGCGGCAATGAGAAGTGTTGCGGCGGTGTCGATCCCGACGCCGATGCGTGCGACCAGGCTCGGTGCGGTGGTCGTGACAAGTTCGCCGAGGACGTCGTTGACGCGTTTGATCTCAGCGTTGAGCGACTGGACTCGCCGGGCGAGTTCGCGCAACGCGAACTTCGTTGCACCCTCGACCGTGCCCGCATCTGTCGGTCGTAGCCGTGCAGCACTGTTGACGAGCTTGGCGATGCTCACTGCGCGGAATGCTTCTCGGAGTTCGTCGGGTGCGGTCACGATCAAAGCGCGCATCTGATTGATCGCGCTGGTGCGATCCCGAGTTGCTGACTTGCGGACCATTCGCAGGGCGCGTATGGCTTCCACGCTGCCGGTCCCTGACTTCGGGACGGTCGTTGCTTTGCCGGACTGGGCGGCCCGCGCTGCTGCGACGGCGTCGACGGGATCGGACTTGCCGTGGCTGCGTCGTGCTTGACGGTCACCGCAGGCGACCTCGATCACTGTCACTTCGTGGCGGTGCAGGAACCGGGTGAGCCCGGCGCCATAGGTGCCGGTGCCCTCGACACCGACACGATCGATGACACCGAACGACTCGAGCCAACACAACGCAGCACGATGGCCCGCCGGTGTCGTCGTGAACTCGCGGACGCCGAGCTCAGCGCCCCGCTGGTCAAGCGCAGCGACCATGTGGGTGTCGCGATGGGTGTCGACGCCGCCGGTGACCTGGACGTCGTCGATGGATGTGATCGTCATGTCGTTTCTCCTCGTTGATGTGGTGTGGTTGGTCACATCAGCTGAGAGGTCGGACAGGACAGGGATGAGCCGTTGGGACAAGCTCCTATGAGGTCACGTTCACCCAGCTGCTGCGCCAGGCGGGTCCCTCGTTCCCGGTCGACAGTTCATATCCAGGGCAGCCGAAGCGCCGAGCGGTGAATCGGGTCAGACCGAGCCGAAGAACCCACCCGACACCCTCACCGACCAAAGGGCCCGCAAGGCAGATGAGCAACCAACAACATCATCCCTGT
>JANPKU010000037.1:0-1975 GCA_031426215.1 Actinomycetes bacterium | reverse complement strand
GGTCGCTCCGACGGCTGCTATGACAATCCGAGTTTGCGGGCGCCCCGTTCGAGGAGCTGGTACACGCCGTAGCCGATCACGCCGAAGAGCGCTGCGGGAAGGATCCACAGCGCCGCAATGGCTGCGACGAGGCTGGCGCCGCATTGTTTGCCCCACAGAACCGACGATGCAAACGGAAGAGCGATGGCGATGAGAACGAGCAGCCACGGGTCGACGAATGGGCTCCAGTCGAACAACCACGAGCCGACGGCGAACACGAAACAGGTGATGCCGAACAGTGCGAGGAGGAGCCACAGGACCACCGAGAGACGCCTGATGCCACCGGCCGCGAAACGTGAGCGAAGCGCAACAGCGGCCCACATGATCCAGCGCTTGAGCCACGGCACCCCGGCCACTCTCATCATCTCGCGGAAGAACGCATCCGACAGTGTGTCGCTTCCGAGCTTCCCACCGTTCGGTTCGTCCACGATGAGCTCGTCATGGATGATGGCCGCGAGTGTGTGCGCCCCGTACGGGTTCTCGAACCATCGCATGAACCGCGGGATCGACGCCATGTCGGTCGGGTTCTCGACGCTCGGCGTGAACGTGCGCGCGTCGTCGACGGCACGACGGGCTTCGGCTTCGGACCTGCCTGCGCCGTTGTCGACGCGCATGAGCGTCGCGATGAGATCCTGCTCGATGGCGTCGTTGGTGAACCGGAACGCGTTCGTGACCCAGAAGTTCTTCTGGTCCAACTGGATGATCCCGACGTTGCCGTTCGGATCGTCCACCATGAATCCGGAACTCGCCGCAACCCTCCACGGAGTCCACGCGCTCACGTCATCAGCAGCGTCAGCCATGTTCAGCCTCCCTTGGCAACGAACTGACGCCCGCGATGGTAAACCGGTGATGCCATCTGCACAAGCGATTGCGTCCGCTGACGGGCGCCACTGGTGAGCGAACAATTCATCAGCTGTTCGGGTTCCAGACGTTGACGATGCGAGCGCGCAGTGAGAGCGTCCAACGCGGTGGCAGTGAGCATTCGACGAGGTCGCTGGAAGACCAGCGTTCCAGGCCTGGTCGCGCTCGTCGCTGTCCCGATCTTCGCTGCACCCAGAGCGACGCCGGTCGCGTCAGCAGATTCGCCGGAGCGGGCCGGTGACGTCTCGATTGGTGCGAGCGCCTCACCGTCCGAGGGTGCCGAGCGGTTCATCATCGAGGTGGACGATGCAAACTCGCTGAACGAGGTCGTGGCCGAACAGCAGAACCTCGGCGTCGATGTCGTGCACGAATGGGACGGTGCATCAGCAGGGTTCGCCGCTGAACTGACCCCAGCCGAAAGGGTGCGCCTTGCGGAAGACCCGGCCGTGACCGACATCCACGTCGACCAGATCGTCACGCTCGACGTCACGCAGCCAAGCGCACCGTGGGGGCTGGACCGGATCGACCAGCGCAACCTTCCGCTCAACGGCACCTACCAGTACACCTCGACCGGGGTGGGCACCACCGCGTACGTCATCGACACGGGGATCAGGACGACGCACGTCGAGTTCCAGGGCCGGGTCGGAACGGGTGCGTTCATCGATTTCGGTGACGGTCGGGGTGTGCAGGATTGCAACGGCCACGGCACCCATGTGTCCGGCATCCTCGGCGGGACCGTTTCGGGGGTTGCGAAGGGCGTCACCATCGTGCCGGTGAAAGTGTTCGCTTGCAGCTTGTCCACGTTCACCTCCGACGTCATCGCTGGCTTGGACTGGATCATCGGCAACCACCTGCCCGGTCAACCAGCCGTGCTCAACATGAGTCTCGGCACCGATGCCGTCTCTACTCCGCTCGACACTGCGGTCAATGCTGTGATCGCCGACGGCGTCACCGTCGTGGCGGCCGCAGGAAACTCCGGCCTCCCCACGTGCAACGTCAGCCCTGCCCGCGTTGCCAATGCGATCACCGTCGCCGCGATCAACGCCGACGACACACGAGCGACGTTCTCGAACAC
>JANPKU010000036.1:0-2050 GCA_031426215.1 Actinomycetes bacterium | reverse complement strand
CTAATCGGTCGAACGAGCTTAGGGATGGGGAGGATTGAGCTACATGGCCGCAAACGCGCGATGCAGGCGGCTCAGATTGGCGGTGAGTCAAGCGGACGCAGGGGTTCGAGCGGGTCTTGTGCGCGGGTAAACGCTTTCCCTAGTTCACAGTGGTCGCATTACCCGTTCGGGCCATACAGCTGCAATGTCGTGGTCGATACATTCAGTAGCGCGAACCCAGGATGTCCCCGCGATATGCCTCCACCGAGCGCCGTGTCCCAAATGGCTGCAACTTGATCAACGACGCAGTGAGATCGATCGATCTCGCACAAGGAGAAAGTCATGCCCCGCATTGCCGTGAATCTGGACCAATGGGCCGATGGTGCAGCGCCAGATCTGCCTGTCTCCTCGGGTTCGCAGAAGGACCAATGGCAGAACGGCAACCTCGGTTCATCGCAGGCCCACTATTCCGAGGGCGAGACGGTGCCGTACCGCGCGGTGTTCACCGACGCGAAGGAGGGCACGATCTACGCGCTGACCATCGAGTGGGACACGACGCAGCAGGGCAAGCACGCGCTGGACTACCTGACCACCTGGAACGCCAGTTTCCCGGCTGGGCGCAACGAGACAGCGCCGAATCCGCTGCTCGGCGTGACCGGAATTCTCGGCACAAGCTCCACGTTTGCGATGGTCGATGATGGGAAGGTCGAGAAAGGGCAGGACCTGACCAGCGGCAACGCCGACGACATCGAGCAGGCCGATGGCGTCTTTACTTTCTTCGGCGGCGTCACCAACGTCAAGTATGTGGATCTCGGCTCGGACAACGCGATCGGCGGCACCGGCTCCGCGGCCGATGTGGTTCTCACGGATCCGTACAAGTACAGCAGCCTGAACTCCTGGGCCGGCAACACGACCACTTCGTTGACGATCCAGTTCACCTACGTCGGTGACCAGGACGCGAACACATCTGAAATCGGTTCGCTGGTATTGGCCTGGGGCGGGCACATCGCGACCCGCGATGACTGGGGCAGCAACAATTCGGCTGCCGCGATCAGCGGCTCGCCGTACCACATGCGGCTGCAGAATTTCGCCGACAACGACCCGGGCACCAGCGAGAGCGTCGGCCAGCAAGATCGTTCGTTGTCGAGCGCGGCGGTGGTGTTCCCCGGTGAGATCACGGTCACGAAGCAGACCACGCCAGACCAAACCGGTCAAAGCGGTCAAAGCTTCAATTTCGAGCTGACCCGGCCGACCAACGCAGTCGATGTCATCGCAGGCAAGCTCGACATCAGCGGTGACGGCGTGATCGACTCCAAGGACGACGGGCGCTTCACCGACAGCGGCGGTGAGGTCTTCGACGTCACCGACGGCAACGTGGCCGACCGCGCGGGTGATGGTGGCAATGGCTTGGTCAATACCTTTGCCATCGTCACAGGCGGCCTCGACGTGAACGGTGGCGGCGGCATCACCATCGACGACAAGTTCACCAACCTGGCCGGCACTGGCATCGCGACCTTCTCCCTGATGGACGGCCAGTCGCAAACCTTCGACAAGCTGTTCGAGTTCGGCAGCTACACCGTCAAGGAAGTCAACATTCCGACCACCTGGGATTTGACCAGCATCGACGTCTCGCGTACCGACATCAACGGCAACGTCACCAACAGCACGGTAACGCCCGCCAACGGCGTCGACTCGCACACGGTCAGTTTGGCCGAGGCGGATATGTTCACGTTGACGTTCAATGATGCGTTCATCGCGACGTGGAGCCTGAATATCGTCAAGGACGCGGTGGCCGGGCAGACGGCCGATGTGGCCGGCGAGTTGATCAACTACACGATCAGCGTGCAGAACACCGGCAACTCGACGCTGACCGGCGTCACGGTGACGGACGCGCTGGCCGACGCAGGCATCGTGCGCGTTACCGACAGCGCCGGCGGCGACAACGACAACCTGCTCGAAGTAGGCGAGACCTGGAACTTCACCGCCGCGCACACGCTGACGCAGGCCGAGATCGACAGCGACGGCGGCGGCGACCAGGACCTGGACAACACAGCAACGGCTGACAGCAACG
>JANPKU010000035.1:0-11489 GCA_031426215.1 Actinomycetes bacterium | reverse complement strand
CGGCATCCAGCCGATCGGGCTTTCGAGCCCGTTGGCGCGACCTTGCGTTCGTGCGACGATCCATTGCAGGACCCGCATGTTCTCGCCGAATCCGGGCCAGACGAACCGGCCCTCGGAATCACGGCGGAACCAGTTGACGCCGAAGATCCTGGGTGGGTTTTCGATCGAGCGGCCGAACGACAGCCAGTGATTGAAGTAGTCGGCCATGTGGTAGCCGGCGAAGGGCAGCATCGCAAACGGGTCACGGCGCACGACTCCTTGCTCGCCGAATGCTGCGGCGGTTGTCTCGGAGCCCATCGTCGCAGCCAGGTACACGCCGTGTGCCCAGTTGAACGACTGATGCACGAGGGGCATCGTGCCCGACCTGCGGCCACCGAACACGAACGCGCTGATCTTGACACCTGCCGGGTTGTCCCATTCCGGATCGACGACAGGGTTCTGGAGGGCGGGAGCGGTGAATCTGGAGTTGGGGTGAGCCGCCTTCTGGTCGGACGCGGGAGTCCAGTCGTTGCCCTTCCAGTCGATCAGGTGCGCCGGTACGTCGCCGTCGATCCCCTCCCACCAGACGTCACCGTCGTCGGTGAGGGCGACGTTGGTGAAGATCGTGTTCGCGCGAATCGTCGCGATCGCACTCGGGTTGGTGGCCTTGGAGGTCCCTGGTGCGACACCGAAGTACCCGGCTTCGGGATTGATCGCGTGCAGCGTGCCGTCGTCGCTCGGCTTGATCCAGGCAATGTCGTCGCCGACGGTCGTGATCTTCCAGCCCGCTGCGACGAACGACTCGGGAGGCTCGATCATCGCAAAGTTCGTCTTGCCACATGCGCTCGGGAACGCCGCCGCCACGTAGGTCTTCGTGCCGTTGGGCTCGGTCACACCCATGATCAACATGTGCTCGGCCAGCCAGCCTTCGTCGCGGGCCATCGTCGAGGCGATTCGTAGTGCCAGGCACTTCTTGCCCAGCAGTGCGTTGCCGCCGTAGCCGCTGCCGTACGACCAGATCGAGCGTTCCTCAGGGAAGTGCACGATGTACTTCACGGTTGGGTTGCACGGCCAGGTCACGTCGTCTTGACCGGGCTCGAGCGGTGCGCCGACCGTGTGCATGCACGGAACGAAGGCGCCGTCGGCCCCGAGAACATCGAGCACCGCTGAACCCATGCGGGTCATGATCTTCATGTTGACAGCCACATAGGCCGAGTCGCTGATCTCCACGCCGATCTGGGCGATCGGCGATCCGAGCGGACCCATGCTGAACGGGATCACGTACATGGTCCGACCCCTCATCGAACCCTTGAACAAGCCGCCGAGGATGCCCTTCATTTCGCCAGGGTCCATCCAGTTGTTCGTCGGCCCTGCATCCTGCGCCGTCCGGCTGCAGATGTACGTGCGATCCTCGACTCGTGCGACATCACTCGGGTCCGAGCGTGCCAGAAAGCTGGCCGGCCGCAGATCGTTGTTCAACTTGATGAATGTGCCGGCGTCGACGAGTCGCTGTGCCAGGAGTTCGTACTCCTCCTCGGAGCCGTCACACCAATGCACATGATCGGGTTCGCACAGGCGGACCATGTCTTCGACCCAGGTTCGCAGCTGATCATGTCGCAAGTTTGTGGGAACATCCATCACAGCGACGATAAGCGGATCTTGCGGGTGCGCTCCCGGGCCCAATGTCACTTTCCACGATGTTGTTGTGGACTGCGGCCGTCGGCCAGCGCAGGGGTCGGCCGCGCGCTCCTCGTCAGCAGGCCCGTTGCCGGTAGGCCCTGACGGCGGCGTTGATCGTCGGGAACACTCGCAGTGGTCCGACCGGCTCGAGGAGCTCCGCTCGTGCGAGTCGGGCGATGACCCGGTCGTTCGCCCGGGCGACTCCGAGAACGTGCACCTCGAACTCCACCGCCGATGCGGCGACTTCGACCAGCATGTCCAGGGCCGTTGCGTCGAGAGCGCCCACGCCTTCGAAGTCGAGCACCAGCCACTCTTCCTGGCCAGGGTTGTCGAGCATGGCCTGCTCGACGCGATCGCGGAAGCGGTCGGCATTGACGAAGAACAGTGGGGCGTCGAAGCGGAAAACGACGAGCCCCGGCTCGGTGACGGCGTCGGGGTAGGCGCCGACATCGACCCAGCCGTCGGCGTCGGGGTGGTCACCAAGAACGGCGTCATGCGGCCGCGCGATCCGGTACAGAGCCACGACGACGGCGAGGACCACGGCGACGAGCACGCCGACGAGCACCCCGGAAATGATCACCGCGAGAGCTGCGACGACCGCCAGGACGAACTCCTCTCGGCTCACCGTCCACAGGCGGCGATAGCCCGCCACGTCGATGATGACGAACGCGGCGGACACGATGACGGCGGCGAGCGCCGCTCGGGGGATCTCAGCCAGGAGCGGACGCATCGCCAGCAGGGTGACGACGACGAACGCTGCGGCGACGAGTGACACCAGCTGGGTCTTGCTGCCGAGCGAGGCGGGCACCGCCGTTCGGCTGGCACTCGATGAGACCGGGAACCCTTGCGACAGTCCGGACGCGAGATTCGTGAGGCCGAGCGCCAACAACTCCTGGTTGGCATCGATCCGATATCCCCGGCCGGCAGCGATCGCCCGGGCGGTGAGCACGTTGTCGCTGAATCCGACCAGTGCGATCCCGGCCGCCACGGGAACCAACCGAGCGAGGTCGCCGAGTGAAACGTCGGGCAGGCCGAGCGTCGGAAGGCCGGCCGGGATCTGCCCGACCACGGCGATCCCGTGCTCGTCCAGCGCAAACAGGGCCACGACAGCCGTGGCAGACACGACGCCCAACAATGCGCCCGGCACACGTGGCGACGCCCGCTTCAGCACGAGGATCACTGCCAGCGTCCCGGCGGCCAGTGCCAACGTCGCTCCGTCGACAGCATCGAGATCAGCGAGCAACTCCCCGAACCGTGGAAAGAACGCCTCACTCGTGACGGCCACGCCCGTGAAACCCGTGATCTGACTGCTCAGCAGCGTGAGTCCGACACCCGTGATGTAGCCGACGAGGACTGGCTTGGAGAGCAGCGACGCAAGGAAGCCGAGCCGGCCCACCGCTCCGACCATGCAGATTCCAGCGACCACCAGCGTGAGAGCGGCCATCAGGGCGACATAGCGCTGTGGGTCCCCGCCGGCGATCGCACCGACTCCGGCCGCAGCCAGGATCGCCGTGCCCGGTTCTGGCCCGACACCCAGGTGGCGGCTCGTTCCGACGAGCGCGTACACGACCAGCGCTCCGATCACCGCATAGAACCCGAACTGCGGTGTGAGGCCCGCCAGCTCGGCGTACGCCATCGATTGCGGGATCAACATCGCTCCCACCGTCAACCCGGCCAGCACGTCCACGCGCAGCCACCGGGTCTCGTACCGCCGTAGCACGGCAAGCCCAGGGAGGAGATCGATCATCATCCGGCAACGGACGCACGTGTGCCCGCACCTGCCGACGGGTGGCGGGTGCGGGCTGGGGTGGGAGGGCGCGAGGGGTCAGACGGTGGCGGGGACCGGGGCGTCATGGTGGCCTCCGAACAACACTTCGGCCATGACCGGACGTGCGAGGTCGGTGAGCTCGCCGGCCATCCCGATGAGGAGGTCGTCGACGGTCATCATCCCGACGAATTGTTCGCCGCGAACCACTGCGACTCGTCGAACCGCGTTCGTGCGGAAGAGGGCGAAGACCTCATGGAGATCAGCGTCTGCAGCGGCGTGAATCGTTTCGTCGGGAGCGATGGTCACTTTCGGGCGACGAAGGGAGTCGATGATCTTCATGTCGGTTCCTCCTGGACAGGCGCCTGATTGGCACCTGCAAGTGCGAGTGTTGCTTTCCGACGCTGGCGTCACCAGGGCCGAAAGTCATCGCCACCGAAAGGCTGTTCGGCCCTGGCGCATCGAGGTCTGCTCTGGTGTGATTGCACCATGGACGTGCACCACGATCTTT
Source organism: Actinomycetes bacterium (assembly GCA_031426215.1). GTDB lineage: Bacteria > Actinomycetota > Acidimicrobiia > Acidimicrobiales > Ilumatobacteraceae > Sva-07. The sequence goes on along the minus strand of JANPKU010000035.1, from coordinate 7,554 downwards.
CCGAGGTCCTCGATGAACCGGTCTGCTGGGAACTTCTCCGTGGGGCCAGTGTCGGGCGTCTTGCTGTCGACGTCGCGGGTCAGCCCGACATCTTTCCGATCAACTTCGTCGTCGATGGCAAGTCGATCGTGTTCCGCTCAGCTGCCGGAACGAAGCTGGCCGCGGCGGTCCTGATGCGACACATTGCGTTCGAGATCGACGGATACGAACCCGATGATCGAAGCGTGTGGAGCGTCGTGGTCAAGGGCGTCGCGACCGAGGTGGAAGACATGGCGGGCCTCTTCGCCGCCGACGAACTCCCGCTGTATCCGTGGGTTTTCTCGATCAAGCCTGCGTTCGTGCGCATCGACGCCCGGCAAGTGACCGGTCGACGCTTCCACGTCGCCGCCGACGCCACACCCGACGCCTCGATCGGATGGGCCGAGAGCTCAACGGTCGATCCGGGGATCGCTCCCGCTCCCGTCCTGGAATATCACGCCGGCGCCCCGGCAATGCACCCAGATTGACATGGGCAGATCCGGCCCCGACGTGCCGATGCAGGCAGATGTTCTACATCATGTCCAGTGACATGAGAACCAGTCCAAAAGACAGAAGATCCCCGTCCGCGTTCTCGCGGACGACAGCAACCTCGGACCGACATGACGGGAAAACCTGACCGCATCCCGACGCTTCGACCCGACCTCCCAGCCGTGTGGGTCACCTCTCGCTCGATGTGGCGCGAGTGGCTCGACGCACACCACGCCACCTCCGCAGGTGTCTGGGCGGTCACCGTCAAGAAGGCGGCTCTCACCAGCGGAGCCGAGCACGTGAGCGCAGTCGACCTCAACGAGGAGTGCCTGTGCTTCGGATGGATCGACTCCAAGCCAGGCCGCGTCGACGAGCACCACACCGCACTTCTCTGCACGCCCCGCAAGCCCGGCAGCGGCTGGTCCAAGGTGAACAAGGACCGACTCCAGCCACTGTTGCAGTCCGGTCGTGTCGCCACCGCCGGCCTCGAAGCAATCAGAGCTGCGAAAGTCGACGGCTCCTGGACCCGGCTCGACCAAGCCAGTGCCCTTCTCATCCCCTCCGACCTCGCCGAGGCATTCGAGCGACACCCGGCATCGGCGGTGAACTTCGAGCAGTTCCCTCCGTCGGCGAGACGCGGCATCCTCGAGTGGATCGCAGCCGCCAGGACCGACGGAACCCGCACGAAGCGAATCAACGAAACGGCACAGCAAGCGCAACTGAACCAACGAGCCAACCAATGGCGCGGTCCGAGGACCTGAACTGAAAGCGCCCAACCCAGCGCCACAGCGATCGACGAACAGGAGCGACGCCAGCGACGTCGCAACCCTGATGCTCACAGGACCCTACGACCCCGAGCAGTTCACGATCCGTCGTTGTTGGCGGGGCGGCGCTTCGGGGCGAATCGTTCCTCGGCGGTGAGAGCGGAGGCGCCGACGTGTCGTCCGAGCCAGCGGTGAAGCGGGCCGCCCGTTGCCGCGAGTTGATCGATCGCGCTCGCCGCCTCGACACTGTTCAGCCAATCAGGAAGACCGGGACTGTGCCCGATCTCCACTCCCTTCCAACGGAGGAACTCCGCCTGGGGATGGTCCGCCGGGTATTCGCGGGGCGTTCGCTTCAGCGGTTCGTACCGCCCGGAGAACACCCGACTGCCGGCGAGGCGCACCTGGTCCACTGCCTCGCAGAACGACGTCCCAGACGTCGGATCCGCCAAAGCAGACCGCAGCCTCTGGAGTTGATCAGGTGCCGGCATGGGCATCCCCGTGCCCAGCAGCAGGCCACGCGAGCTCACTTGAACGAAGACCCCGACACCATCGTCACGCTCGGCAACGGCGCCAATGAACGTCTTGTACGGACCCTTGCCAGAGCTGAAGCGAGTGTCGTTGTTGGGCCGATAGACGCGCCACGGCCCGAAATCGCTGATGGCCTCGAGCATCTCGACGAACGCCGGCTTGATCGCGCTGTCGTAGGTGGCTCGGTTCGCCTGCCACCACGTTCTGTCGTTGTGCTGCTCGAGGGTGGAGAAGAAGCTGGCGGCTTGGAACACCCATGACATCGACATGTGGCACATTATGTGCCGCAGTGGGTCGGTGGCGCAAGTTGTGCCACAGTGGTCTCCGTGGATCCCAGAGCCGAACGAACGAAAGCGACCGCCATCCAGGCTGCTCGACGCCTGCTCATCGACGAAGGCGTGGACGCCGTGACCCACGGTCGCGTGGCCGAAGCAGCGGGGCTCGGAAGGCGCACGCTGTATCGCCATTGGCCCGATGCCATCTCGCTCGTGCGCGACACCCTCGCCCACGCAGAGGTGCCTCACGCCGCCGTGACCGGCGAGCTCCGGCGAGATCTCATCGCTCATCTCGACGCACTGCGGTCCGCCCTCCAAGACGGTCATCTCGGCTTCGTCGTGAATCTCCTGGGCGAACGTGCCCGGCTCGACCCGACGTTCGAGACGCTGCGGGCCGACCTGACCGCCGCTGGATGCGAGCCACTCGAGCGAATCCTTCGCGCAGCCATCCGTCGCAGCGAACTGCCGAACGACCTCGACCACGGCGCCACACTCGCCCAACTCGAAGGGCCCATCTTCTATCGCTGCATGGTGCGGCGGGAGCGCCTCGCCCGCGCTGCCGTCGAAAGGCTCGTCGACGGATTCATCGAAAACCCACCGCTGCGTTCACGAAAGTGACACCGAGGAGACGCTCATCGATCTCGGAATGCGCGGCGGCAGCACGCGGTTGCGCGTGGCATGACAAAGTGGATATTCATCTGAAGCGGAAACATCGGCAGTACGGTCGCGCGACTGGCTGTCGGCGCCGGACATCAAGTGGTGATGAACAACTGAGGTCCGGCCACGCTCGGAGACCCGCTAGTCGTTTTGTGCGAGGAGCTCCAGTGCGATGTTGTCCGGGTCACGGAACTCCAGGATGCTCGCAGGTCCGATGTTCTTGACGCCACCGTGGGCGATCCCGCGGGTGTCGAGGAAAGCTGCCGCTGCCTCGAGATCGGCGATCGAGCCGAGGGTGAAGCTGACGTGGTCGAGGCCGACTCGGTCTTCGTGAAAGGTGTCTGTGGCCACTGGGCGCAGGCCGAGTAGAGAGTCACCAAGCTGGTAAATCACGCCGCCGTACAGGAACCCGAGCTGTTGACGGGTTGCCTCATCCGCGTCCGGTGGCACCTCGTAGACGACGGGTAGACCGAAGACGTCGTCGTAGAAGGCGCGGGATCGGTCGATGTCGGTGACTGTCAGGCGCACGTGGGCGTATGCGAGCGGTGAAATGGGCATACACACGACGCTAGCTGGGGTGGCCGCTCGGTAGGGCTCGGCGGCAGACAAGACGCGACGATCGACGAGTCGATGTTCTGGTTCGCAGAGAGCACCGTCGCTCATGCGCTCTTGGTGGAGCCAAGCGTCACCAGAGCAGCGAAGCGACTCCATCTGTCGGTCCCAGCGACCAGCCGCGCACTCGACCGCTGCCGCCACGCCTTCGGCGATCCGCTGCTGGTTCGAGCCGATCGAGGCCTCACCATCACACCCCGAGGCGCCGAGCTCTTCGCCGAACTCGACGGCACGCTCGAGTCGATCGCCAGGACGTTGCAACGCCCGACCGAGTTCGATCCCCGCCAGCACACAGGCACCTACACGATCCGAGCCAACGAAGTGATCCTCGCAATCATCGCCGGGGCGTGGATCGAAGCCATCACCCAGCAAGCCCCGCGAGTCCACCCGAATTCTCCTTCGTCGTCTACGGCTCCTCCGATGTCCCAAGATCGGTCGAGACGCACCATGAAGCCGGTGCCTCCGAGGTCGTCGTCGGCGTCAGGAGAAGCGAAGCCGACGTGCTCCATCAACTCGACACACACCAGCACCTCGTCGCCGGGTTGATGGCCGCGCAGCGACCGGCGTGCCCACCCGTCGGCGAATCCTCCTCAGTCGATGGCTGCGACCAACGTGTTGACGCGCAACCACTGTTCGTCGAGCCAGGCGATGCGGTCGACGTCGCCGTCTGGAATCTGCTCTCTTGGTGTTCGCCATGCGGTGACGCGGATCGGAGTGCGGAGGGGGACCGCTTTGGCGAGCTCGGTGAACGACTCGTACTGGTCGAGCCCGGTGTGGGCGATGACAACAACGTCGGCGGGGATGGCATCGATCAACGTGAGGACACCGCCGGGCCGGGGTGGCAGGACGCGGCTGAGTTCGTCCAGCCGTGCGGCGCGTTGGGGATTCTCGCCCTGGAGGCGCGCCTTGGCACGTTCGAGCGCATCGCGGCGGAAAAGGCGACCCTCGGGGAAGATCACGACCGCGGTCGACGGATCGACGCTCTGACCGAGCGTTCGGACCTTCGCAATGGCATCCGGGCCGTTGTCGCGTGGGATGAACACCGATCCGGTTCTCCCGTAGATGAGGTCGAAACCGGGATCTGCGAGCATCTCGGCCATGATCACCGAAGGGGTTCGGTATCCGAGCCGCTGGTAGAGCAGCATCGGCAGCGAAGCGTCGACGATGTTGACGTGACGACACAGCACGATGACAGGGCCCGGCGAGAGTGCATCCGCCGAGTCGGGGTCGATCTCGAGACGCAGCCCGAGCAATCGTTCGGCGCGTCGACCGAGGACGCCGACCGACCAACTCTGCAGCCGCTCGTGGCGGGCGATGGAGGCTGGTTCGCCGAGTCGAGTGCCGAATCCCGCCTGAATCCAGTAGACGGGTGCAAGCAGGATCTCGACGCTGTCGTTGATGCCGTACTGGAGCAGGAACAGCGCGACGCGAACAGTTGGCAGACGGAAGCGACCCCTGGCGAGGTCGAACAGTGCTGCGCCGGTCAGCATGACGGGACTGGCGAGCACACCGACGGCCGTGGCGCCCAGCATCAGCGGAATGGTGCGCGCACGTCGTTTCCAGCGCGACGCGAACGGTTCAGCGTCGGGGGTGCCGACGGGGTGTCGGGGGGAGCCAGTGTCAGCAGGCATGGAGGTCTCCTTGATCGATGGGCGTGATGCGGTTGAGCAACACAGAGCAGAGACCAGAGCACGAGGGCATCACGTGACCGTACTTCGCGTTGCTCATCCGTGCGGTGTGAAGACGGGACCGGTGAAACAATGAGGACCGTCCAGAGTTCCGTTCCAGTCGGTCGAAGGAAGGCTCGTCGATGAAGTCGTATGACATGGTGGTGATCGGCGGTGGTGCCGGCGGGCTCGTGGCGGCCAGAGAAGCACGACGCAGGGGCGCACATGTCGTCATCGTGCAGGACGGCCCCCTCGGCGGTGACTGCACCTTCACTGGATGTGTGCCCTCCAAGGCCCTGCTCGCCGCAGCCGCCGCGGGCAACTCGTTCGACGAGGCCATGACGAGACTGCACGCGGCCGTCGATCAGGTCGCCGCCACCGAGGATGCCGCCGCGCTCGAACGCGAGGGCATCGACGTCATCGCCGGCTATGCCCGGTTCCGTGACCCGACCTCGATCGACGTCGACGGCACCACAGTTCGATCGAAGCGCTTCATCGTCGCCACCGGGGCACGACCCCTGGTGCCGCCGATCCCGGGCCTGCGCGAGAGCGAGCCGTTGACCAACGAGACCCTCTTCCAACTCGACGAGCGGCCAACCTCGCTGACGATCCTCGGTGGCGGCCCGATCGGCTGCGAGATGGCACAGGCATTCGCGCGACTCGGTAGCCGTGTCACGTTGGTCGAGGCCGCCGAGCGGCTCTTGCCTCGCGAGGAACCCCAAGCGTCGGCGGTGATCGCCGACGTCCTCACCCGCGACGGCGTCACGGTTCGGGCGGGCGATCCGGTCACACTGGTCGAACGCAACCCGGACGGCACCATCTGCGTGCACACCGAAACCGGTGAGCCCGTCACTGCCACGCACGTACTCGCAGCGATCGGCCGGGCGCCGTCGGGGCGCGGGTTCGGCCTCGAAGAACTCGGCGTCGACATCGACGAACGGGGCGCGATCACCGTCGACGACACCATGTCCACCAACATCGACGGCATCTGGGCGGTGGGCGACGTCACTGGTGGGCTCCAGTTCACCCACGTGGCCGGGCGCATGGGATGGATTGCCGCCGCCAACGCCCTTTCGAGAATCGCCCGAGTTCGCAGCTTCCGGCTGGACACACGTGTGATTCCGTGGGCGACGTTCACGAGCCCCGAGGTCGCCCACGTCGGCCTCACCGAGGCCGAGGCAGCCGTCGAACATCCCGACGCCCTCGTCGCTCACCTTCCACTCACCCACGTCGACCGCGCCATCGCCGTTGGGGCCACCGACGGTTTCGTCACGCTCATCGCTGCGCCCCGGCCCGTCACCCGGCGATTTGCCGGCGGACAACTCGTCGGCGCAACCGTCGTCGCCCCCACCGGTGGTGAACTGATCCATGAGGCCGCCCTGGCGATGCGGACCAACATGTTCGTCGGGCGTCTCGCCCAGACGACCCACGCCTACCCCACGTGGTCAATGGCCATCCAACAGGCAGCGTTGCAGTTCTTCGGCGAGTCCGCCGGGCTGCGTGCCCGTCCCGTGCGGGCGGTGCCCCGCACGGTCGCATGAAGTGGGCCGTTGACCGGCGCACGTCACAGGCTTCGACGAACCAGCTCGATGATGGCGTCCGGGTTCGTGAGCGGTAACTGGTGGTCCCCGGGCCACGTCTCGAGCCGCACATTGTCGTGGCCGTCGGCGAGCATCCGGAGCCACTCGCGATCGCAGACACCATCGTGATCCCCTGCGACGAAGACGACCGGCTGAGCGATGTCGTCGAACCATTCGCTCAGATCGCCGGCGAAGACCAGATTCATCAAGGTTTCCGAATACGAGTGCCAACTGTGCTGGACCCCGTCGGCGGCGATCTCCGGTGGGAGGTCCGGTGTGGCGAGTACCGCCAACCGTGCTGCGAGATCTCGATGCTGACAGACCCAGCGACACACCCGCTCCGCGACCCGGCCGTTGTTCGCGAACAGGCGGGCCATCATCCCCAACCCGGCAACGCGCCGAACAGCCTCCTCGGAGTTCGGGTAGAGCGGTGGTCCGATCGAGATCACCGCACGAACCCGGTCAGGTCGAGTACTCGCGATCCGAAGGGCGACGATCGTGCCGGCCGAATGTGCGACCAGCACCGCAGGTTCGGTCACTCCAGCGGCATCGAGACAACCACAGACGGCCGCAGCGTGCTCATCGGGGCCGTAGCCATGATCCGGTCGCGGTGACGCGCCGAAACCCAGAAGGTCGGGGACTACGAGAAGATGATCATCTCCCAGCCGATCGTACGCGGCTCCCCAGTAGCGGCCTGATGCACCGAGACCGTGCAGCAACACGACGGGTGGGCCACTTCCCAGCACCCTCGCAGTCAACGGTTGCGAGAACGTCGGCGCGAATGGTGGCTCCCAATTCGGGCGCATTCGACGAAGCGTCGCCCTCCTGCGACCGATCAACGCCAGCGACAGAATCGAGGCAGGTCCCACGATCGTGCGAAGCCGAGGCGCACCCATCAACCGCCACCGAACGACGACAGGGTTGACATACCCGGCGGGATCATCCTGTCGACGTTAGATCTGCG
>JANPKU010000034.1:0-4289 GCA_031426215.1 Actinomycetes bacterium | reverse complement strand
GAACTGAAGGAAGACGAGAAGCACGCCGAAGCGACGCGCCACCAACGAAATGAACGCAATCGGCAGCGCTGCCATCGACAGGGGAATGACGTACGGGATTTGGTGGATGACGGTGCCGCCCGGTCCGAACAACAGCAGGATCGTGAACCCGAGCGTCGCAACGGTCAGCCCGACGAATCGCCGGCAATCGACCCAAGCTGTCGTGGTCAAGTTCGAACAAGTGGCTGCGAAGGGCAGGATGGGCAGAGCCAACCAGCAGAACCCGGCAAGTCCGATACCGGCGAAGAGGACGAAGAACTCATCTGTTCTCATGTCGACGGATGGATCGATGAAACGTCCGACGTCGAACATGTCACGAACGAGGATGTTGGTGTTCGACCATCTCAGATCGAGCCACTCGCGAACGGAGAGTCGGCGGTACACGTCGACCAGGGTTTCCGTCGAAGATCGTTCATCGATCGGGATCACTCCCGCGAGGTGCCACTTCACGAGGCGGTCACCAGGTGGTTCGTACCAGCGCTGGTAGGCGAGCCACGGAGCGTAGAGCGCCATTCCACAACTGATTCCGAACACCGCGATCCGTAACTGGCGCCGATCGCGTCGCCGGAGCCACCCGATTCCGAGGACAAAGGCCGTGGCGACCACTGCGAACGCTGCCGCTCCATGGGACAGCATGGCCAGCGTGAGGAATACCGCACAGAGTGCGGCGCTGGATCGGCGGTTGCGACGGGTGTCGACGAGCAGTGCCCATGCAGCCAGCGTGAATGCACCCGCAGACAACTTCGGCCAGGTGAAAACAGAGTTGATCAGGGTGACGCTCGTGAAGGTGGTGAAGACGATGGCGATGGTCGACGCGGAGCGGCTGAACCTGCACGCACGCAGGGCAGCCCACACGCCCGCGATCCAGGTCATCTGGAACGTAAATGCTCCTACGAAGAACGCATTCGCACGCGAGACACCGGCAAGTTCCAACGGTTGCTGGAACAGCAGTATCCAGCCCGTTGCCAAGGGCGGACGGTCGCTGCTCAACCAGTCGCCGATCAACTCCTTCGGGCTCTGGCCGTTCAGGAGTCGCTCAGCGAAGATCTGCGGGATGACGTTGTCTGCGGGCAGCTGCTGCATGGTGAAACGACTCGCTGCGATCTGTGCGGCCGAACTGGGAGTCTGGAACAGCAGCAACATTCCCAAGCTCAAACACGCGCCTGCGAAGGTGAGAGCGAGTGGCTGAAAGAAGTCCGCCTGCACTGACAGGGGTGCTGAGGCGGAGAATCGCCGCGTGAGCAGGATCAGCACGACCATCCAGAGTGCTGCCAAGGCAACCGCTCCCGCCCATGGAGCGAGTAAGTACAGCCAGAAGAGGACGAATCCGGCGACCGCAAGCGATGCAACAGTGGTGATGAAGTCGAGCGACGGTGGCAGCATCAATCGCCGTGCGATCGGCTCGATCACGGCAATCTCGACACACAAGACCGCCAGCAACACCACCATGACACACGACGCAATTGCCAACGGCATCACCGCGCACGTTACCGATGCGGGGGCCCGGCCCAGTGGACAGGTTCCGGTCGAGTCAGTCGCCGGCACCTTCAGCGATGAAGGAGACCACCTCATAGCCGTTTGCTGTGCTGACAAAGGCCGGTATTCGCTCGATGACATGAGCGAAGGTGCCGTCCGTCTGGCCGGCCTCGTCTTCGAAGTCGTCCAGCCCGAGACCCACCAGTTCGGCAAGTGCGGCGGGACGGAACCAGAACATGTTGCCACGTGGGAACACGTTCGATTGCGTCACCCACGGATCGTCGAGATCGACATCGATCCCGAGTCGGCGGGCCGTATCGGCGAGCCCCGTTCGGTTCTGACGGAGGTGGTAGGTGAGGGGCTGGGCGAAGTCGACTGGGATTGCCACGCCCAAGTCGGGCAACGAGACAAACCGTTCTGCGATCCCCGCGAAGGCCGACCTGGATGGGCACACGGCATCGAGCAGGTCCTGTCTCCAGGCGTCGCCGAAGCCGAGTTCGCCACTCTTCTTTCCATGCACCTTGAGCACTGCGTCGATGCCGTCCTCGATGAGGCGTGGGAGCAGAGTGAGCAACGGCCGAACATCCCGACCCCGGTTGACGACGGGCACGATCTCGGCGTGCGGGAATTCTCGGGCTATCTGGTCGCGAAGAGAATCGTCGATGTTGGGTGTAACTGTCACCATGACGTTCGTGTCGTTGGCGACTCGATCGAGCACTGAGCGGAGGTCTGCCCAAGTTTCCGGGAAGTGCAGATGGGCGACGACGGCCGTGCGAGCTTCTGTGCGTGTGACTCCATTGATCCTTGTGCACGGCACGGGGGGCTGAGTCGAACGGCCCTCGTACTGTCCGACACGGATGTGGTCGACGAGGGCGTTCGCTGCGGCCGCCACCGGATAAGCGCGTCGATACCACTGCGAATTGAAGTGTGGGGACGGGTCACGGTCCTCGCGATGGCCGTACTCGAGATAGTGGGTGAGCGGTTCGGTGGCACTCTCGAACACGTCGGCATTGTTGGCGAGATAGTGGGAGGAGCTGAACCATGAGGACGGGTCCCTGCCCTCTTTCCACCCGTGAAGGAGGTAGTGCCCGCACGGCTCGACGTCGGCCAGGTCAGGTCGCTGGCGCCAGTAGTACTGCGGGTCGAAGCAGGGATGTGGTGACCGTCCGTCGCGCCATCCAACTGATCGGTAGTGCTCGAACCCCTGATCGGCCGCAAGGTCCAGGTCGGGATTGGTCTCCCGATACCACTCGTCATCGAAGAGGATCGACGGATTGGATTCGGACCCGTCCGGCTCGCGGAAGCGGTCGATCGTGGCCCGGGCCAATCGGGCTCGGGCGGCGCCGCGCTCGGCGACCGCGACAAGACCGTCGAGGATGGCCACAGGGCTGTGTGCCGTCCCGACGTGGCGTCCAGTGGGTTCGATCTGACCCCAACATGCTGCGAGATACGGTTCGGTGGTCGTACGTAATGTGTTGCGGCTCACCGAATCATCGCCGATGAGGGTGGCGCCCACCTCGGCGAGCAACGACACGTCGTGGATCAGCGCATCGCCGGTCGGATCCCAGCGACGGCAGAACTCGGCGAGTCGAGCGCTCCGAGTCGGTCCCGCCCACGACACCGATCTCCGTGGAAGTCCGTAGCTGCCGGCGATCGTTCGTCCCGTGACGCCGCTGCCGATATACCCACTGCTGTGCTGTACGAACGCCAGGACATCCCCGGCATCGGGTTGAACGAACACCGACGCGACGTCGGCCACATCGGAGAGGAGACGTCTCTTGAACGAGGCCGCTCCCTTGCGGCCGCCGAGCAGCACGATCAGGTCGAGGTCAGTCTGCGTGGCGAGGAGCAGGAGTTGCTCGGCGAACAGACCCGGGTCGACTGCATCGGTCGACGCACCATCGAGTTCGACGACAAGGTACGGGCTTGTGGTCTCCGCATCGCGCGACTGCGGAGGATGCGGTGTGTCGAGGTCTCGAGCGTTCGCGATCGCTGCGATCGGTGGCGGTTCCAGAACGAACGCGATGTCGTTGTCGGTGAGCCACTGCGTGTTCGCCGTGCTGCTGACACCGATGTGTTCTGCACGATCGAACTGCGCCAGGATCAGCATTCTCGAATGGTGCGGGACCATGTCGAGGTAGGTCAGGTCTACACCGTGGTATTCGACGCTCGCCTCTGGGAACAGGGTTTGCTCTGACGGAAGGTAGGCCAGCGGTGAGGTCGACCCGGTGAGGAGTGCGGCGGCATGCTCGGCAAGTAGCCCGTCGATGAGCCGGAGACTGTGCAACGATTCGGCCGACGAAGCGTCGAGCGCGGACTCGAGAGCATCGAGGGCCCCCCAGGTGATCGCCGTGCCTGCCACATTGATGATTCGGGTGGTGCCGTCTCGACCGGCAGCGCTCGCATACGAGTGGACGATCGTGCCGCGCATCGATCGCCGATCTGTCGGAAGTGGCGCTGCAGTGAGACACGCCTCGACGTCATGCCCCGCACCGGCTCGGAGCAGATGGTTGACCGCGTGCGGGACCAGGATCCCACCGATCCCTGCCTGGTCGAACGGTCCGATGAGGATTGGCATGGGAACCTCTGCTCGCTCGGTTCGGGTCAGGTCGGGAGGGTGATGCCGGCTTTGGTGGCTTCGCGTTGCAGGTCGTGTGCGACCATCATCTTCACGAGGGCGGGGAAGTCGACTTCGGGTTCCCAACCCAGCTTCGTGCGTGCTTTCGACGCGTCACCAATCAACAGATCGACCTCGGCCGGACGCAAGAATCTGG